>NZ_JBBEYB010000004.1:0-264736 GCF_037482285.1 Aquabacterium sp. G14 | reverse complement strand
ATTGTGAGCACAGCTGGCCTGGATGCGGTGCTGGTGGCAGTTGAATTGGCGCTGGAGAGCGCGCCACCGTCTGGCAAGGTCAGCGTCGAGCATGTGATCAATGTTCTGAGCAGGCTCAACCCTGCACCCACGCCTGAAGATGCACAGACCTGTTTGCAGGCGACAGTGGCCCCACTGGCCAACACGGCGCGCTACGACAGCTTGCGCGGGCAAGGCGGCACGGAGGAGATCAACCATGCGTGATATCGCTGCAGAGCTCAAACAACTGCGCCTGCACGGCATGGCGGGCGCATGGTTGGACCTGATCGAACAAGGGTCCAGTACGGGCTCAGAGGATGCACGGTGGTTGATTGAACACCTGCTGCAGGCCGAGGCCACAGACCGAGGCATGCGCTCGGTGAGCCATCAGATGCATGCAGCCAAGTTCCCTGTGCATCGAGACCTGGCTGGGTTCGACTTCGCTGTGTCCCCCGTTGACAGCAAGCTGGTTCACACGCTGGCAGAGACAGGCTTCACAGAAGTGGCGCACAACGTGGTGTTGGTGGGAGGGCCTGGCACCGGCAAGACCCACCTGGCCACAGCCATTGGCGTGTCCGGCATCACCAAGCATGGCAGGCGCGTGCGCTTTTACTCCACGGTGGATCTGGTCAACGCGCTGGAGCAAGAGAAGGCACAAGGCAAGGCCGGACGCATCGCGACGAGCTTGTTGCGCCTGGACCTGGTGATCCTCGATGAGTTGGGCTACCTGCCGTTCAGCCAGGCAGGCGGTGCGCTGCTGTTCCACTTGCTCAGCCGGTTGTACGAGCACACCAGCGTGATGATCACGACGAATCTGGACTTCGCGGAATGGTCGCGTGTCTTTGGTGATGCCAAGATGACGACGGCGCTGCTGGACCGGCTCACACACCACTGCCACATCCTGGAGACGGGCAACGAGTCACACCGATTCCTGCACAGTTCCAGCACGGCCAAGAGGCGCATCAAGGCACGAGAGCAGTCTCGGATGCAGGCTGCAGCAGAGGGCAAGGCCTGAAGCTCAAAGCGAAGGGGGAAGCCGCTGCGCGGCTTCCCCCTTGATGTTCAACCAAGCCGGCCGGAAAACTCAAAACCCAGGCCAGGCTCTACACTTATCCACAGCTGACCACCCTTTGGTCGGCTACCAGCCCTGGCTCAATATTGGATCGGCACGGTGGCTCAGATTTGGATCGGCGCGGACAGATCAAGCCCTTTCTGATTGAAACTGCCAGCCGCTACTCAGCACTGGGCGAACACGGTAGACAGTACGCTGCCTTTCTGACTTATGCGGCCCTGGAACCAGCAGAGGGATTCACTCCAGCCGAGTTCAGAGTGGCATTTGGCTCACTGCCGCAAGAGGGTCTGCGAGAGGCGGCGCAAGCGCTGGCACAAGCCCAAGAGGGAGCGGGCGAACAGCGCGAGGAGTATTGGAAGAACAGGTTGCTCCCGTTCTGGAACAACGTATGGCCCAAAACTCAAAGCATGGTGTCCGCAGCAATCGCAGAGCGCCTGGCCCGCATCGCTATTGGCGCAGGCCGCGCGTTCCCTGATGCCTTGCAAGCGGTACGAACCTGGCTTCTGCCTGTGGCCTATCCAGACCAATTGACCAAGCCGTTGAAGACGTCAGGGCTTTGCCATCAGTTTCCGGATGCAGCGCTAGACTTGCTTGATGTCACGATCGCTGCCCCGCAGTGGGTAAGCGAAGAGCTTCTTGAGTGCCTGCAGCAAATATGTGCGGTCAAACCGAGCTTTCAGAATGATGCTCGGCATCAGCGACTCATAGCGCTTTATCGAATGAAGCACATTTAGCTTTGGCAGAGATTGTTTGATCCCAGAGGCGCTACCCCAACTTGGCCGCCAAATCACCCGCGTTCAAGTGCGTATACCGCTTCAGCATCTGCAGCGTCTTGTGCCCCGTGATGCTGGCAACCTCCATCGGGTTCAGGCCCTTCTCGAACAGCCGACTCGTGGCCTCATGCCGCAGGTCGTGAAAGTGGAAGTCAACCAGCCCCGCACGATCACACGCACGCATGAACGCGCGCTTGATGGCCTCGGTCGTCAGCCCTGGGAACACAGGACCAGACTTCGTCTCTTCCGAAGGCCGCAGCGCAGCCAGCACAGCGCCAGCCTTGCGCGACAAGGGCACAGACCTGGCCTCTCCGTTCTTCGTCAACGGCAAGTGCGCCACTCGGCCAGCCAGGTCAACGTGCTGCCAAAGCAGCCCGACAATCTCGCCCTGCCGCATGCCGGTTTCAATGGCCAGCTCGATCACCGGCAGCAAGAAGGGGTTGCGTGCGTCTTCGCAAGCCAGACGCAACTGAGCCTCCTCCCCTTCCCTGAAACGCCTGTCACGGGCCTTTGGCGCGGCCGGACGCCGCACCATGCGCACCGGGTTCTCAGGCAGTTGGATGCCCCACTCCCTGCGCCCGGTCTCGATCACGTGGGCCAGGTGGTTCAGCTCTTTGTTGATGGTGCCGGCCGACACCTCCTTCAGCCGCTCATCCCGGTACTGAGCAACGTGCTTGCTCGACAGCGCGCTCATCTTGAGCGCTGCCAAAGGCCGCTGGCTCAACGCTTTCAACCGAGAGGTCTCTGGGTCCTTGCCCCGCTTAAACGGCGTCACCTCCTTCAGGTAACGGTCGATCAGATCACCCAGGGTGTTTTTCTCCGTCTCGGTGCGATCAACGAAGGTGCCCTTGTCCATCTCGTTCTCGATGGACCTCGCCCAGGCCTCGGCCTGTGACTTCAGATCGAATGAGCGCGTTTGCTCTGGATACCCCTTGCGGCGGATCTTCACCCGCCAGTACTGCCCGCGTTTCTCAAATGCTGCCATCTGCGCCTCATGTGGTGGTTGAGTGCGAGTGCCAGGCCTGACTGCTGCCCCACTGTCCCAAAATTGTCCCAAATTTTGAAACGGGCAAGAAAAAAGCACTTAGCATCGCTGCTAAGTGCTTGATTTTCTTGGTGGGCGGTGCAGGGTTCGAACCTGCGACCCCTGCCGTGTGAAGGCAGTGCTCTACCGCTGAGCTAACCGCCCGAAACTGGTTCGGGACTTGCCGCGTCGCTGATTTGTTTGTCGCAATCAGCGAAGACCTGAACTATAGCACGGTTTCGAGAGACTTCCACAAACTTTTGCCACCCGATGCTTTGTCGAGATCTTGCAACGCTTTGTCGAAGGCCTCGGCTTCCTCCGGCGTAGGCTGGATCACCGGCAGATCGAAGCTGCGCAGGTCGATGGCGGCGACGTCCAGTGCGCCCTGCCCTTCGTTGCCCGTTTCGTCTTCGGCCTCGATCAACAGGGCATCTTGGCCCCGCGTCATGTTGATGTAGACCTCGGCCAGCAACTCGGCGTCCATCAAGGCGCCGTGCAGCGTGCGGTGCGAGTTGTCCACTTCCAGTCGGCGGCACAGCGCGTCCAGGTTGTTGGACTTGCCCGGGAACATCTCGCGGGCCATCAACAGGGTGTCGATCACGCCACTGACGTGGTCGGTGAACTTGCCCTGGCCGCAGCGTGCCAACTCGGCATTCAGGAAGCCGATGTCAAACGCCGCGTTGTGGATGATGACCTCGGCGCCGGCGCAGTACTCGACGATCTGGTCCACCAGAGCCGCAAACGTGGGCTTGTCGGCCAGGAACTCGTCGGTCAGGCCGTGCACGCGCACCGCGTCTTCGCTGTTGGGACGCTCGGGGTTGATGTAGAAGTGCAAATGCCGCCCGGTGAGGCGGCGGTTAACCATCTCCACGCAACCGATTTCAACGATGCGGTCGCCCGAGTCAGGGCTCAGGCCGGTGGTTTCGGTATCCAGGAAGATCTGTCGGGACATGGCGCCACTCAAAGTGCGGAATCAGTGATTCTCGCGTGCGTGGTTGATCGTGTACTTGGGGATCTCCACCACCAGATCCTGGCCGGCCACGATGGCCTGGCAACTCAGGCGCGAATTGGGCTCCAGACCCCAGGCGCGGTCAAGCAGGTCTTCCTCGGTTTCTTCCATCTCGTTGAGGCTGTTGAAGCCTTGACGGACGATCACGTGACAGGTGGTGCAAGCCGCGCTCATGTCGCAGGCGTGCTCGATCTCGATGTGGTTCTCCAGCAGGGCTTCGCAGATGCTGGTGCCGGGCGCCGCGGTGATCGCCTTGCCTTCAGGGCACAGGGTGGCGTGGGGCAGGATCTTGATGATGGGCATGGGGTGAATCAGAGCTGGTCAAGTTGGCGACCCGCCAGAGCCTGGCGGATACTGCGGTTCATGCGTTCGGCGGCAAAGGCCTCTGTGCCTTGGGCCAGGGCCTTGGTGGCGGCCTCCAGGGCTTCGAGGTCGCCGCGGTCGCAACGCTGGCCGATCTGGGCCATCAGGCCATCGATCTCGGCGCGCTGCTCGGGCGACAGCAGGTCGCCATCGGCGGCCAGCGCGGTACGGGTGGCTTCGAGCATACGCTCGGCCTCGACGCGGGCTTCGCGCAAGGCACGGTCCTTCATGTCGGCGGCGGCAGTGGTGAAGCCTTCACGCAGCATGTGGGCCACCTGGTCATCGGTCAGGCCATAGCTGGGCTTGACGACCACTGAGGCTTCGACGCCCGACAGCTGCTCCTTGGCGGAGACGCTCAAGAGGCCGTCGGCGTCGACCTGGAAGCTGACACGGATGCGGGCGGCACCGGCGGCCATCGGCGGGATGCCGCGCAGCTCGAAACGGGCCAGCGAGCGGCAATGCTCGACCTGCTCACGCTCGCCCTGCACCACGTGCACGGCCAGGGCGGTCTGCCCGTCCTTGAAGGTGGTGAAGTCCTGCGCACGGGCGCACGGGATCGGGGTGTTGCGCGGGATGATGCGCTCGACCAAACCGCCCATGGTTTCCAGCCCCAGCGACAGTGGCAGCACGTCGAGCAGCAGGTGCTCGCCTTGCGCGTTGTTGCCGGCCAGCTGGTTGGCCTGGATGGCGGCGCCCAGCGCGACCACCTCGTCGGGGTTCAGGTCGGTCAGCGGTTGCTGGCCGAAGAAGGCGCCCACGGCGTCGCGCACGGCGGGCATGCGGGTCGAGCCACCGACCATGACCACGCCCTTGACCTCGTCGGGCTTGACCTTGGCATCGCGCAGCACGCGCTTGACAACGGCCAGTGTCTTGTCGATCAGCGGCTTGGACAGCTCGGCCAGCTTGGCGCGCGTCAGCGTCACCGACAGCATGCCGCCCGACAGCGCGCAAGACAGGTGGGCGCTGCCATCGGTGGACAGCTTTTCCTTGGTGCGGCGTGCGGCGACCAGCACCGTGCGCTTGTCTTGCGGCGTGGTGGCCTGCATCTGCGACTGGGCCAGCGCGTACTCGGCCAGGATGTGGTCGACGTCATCGCCACCCAGGGCCGAATCACCGCCCGTGGCCACCACCTCGAACACGCCGTGGCTCAGTTGCAGCAGCGAGATGTCGAAGGTGCCGCCGCCCAGGTCATAGATGGCGTAGAGGCCTTCGGCGCCGTTGTCCAGGCCGTAAGCGATGGCCGCGGCCGTGGGCTCGTTGAGCAGGCGCAGCACGTTCAGACCGGCCATCTGGGCCGCGTCCTTGGTGGCCTGGCGTTGCGCGTCGTCGAAGTACGCGGGCACGGTGATGACGGCGCCAAACAGGTCGTCGTTGAAGGTGTCTTCCGCGCGCTGGCGCAGGCTGGCCAGGATCTCGGCCGAGACCTCGATGGGCGACTTCACGCCCGCCACAGTGCGGATCGCGACCATGCCGGGCTGGTCTTCAAACTGGTACGGCAGGCGACCCGCATCGGGCAGGTCGGCCAGACGACGACCCATGAAACGCTTCACCGACACGATGGTGTTTTGCGAGTCTTCGGCCTGCGCGGCCAGGGCCTCGAAACCGATCTGACGGCGGGTTTGGCCCTTGTCGTCCAGCAAGTAGCGCACGGCAGAGGGCAGGATCACGCGGCCGTTCTGATCGGGCAGGCACTCGGATGCGCCGTTGCGCACGGAGGCCACCAAGGAATGGGTGGTGCCCAGGTCGATGCCCACCGCGATGCGGCGCTGGTGGGGGTCGGGCGATTGCCCGGGTTCGGAGATTTGCAGCAGGGCCATGGGTCGGTTCGCGTCTTCAGCTGGCGTCTTCGTAACGTTCGAGGCGGGCATCGATCTCTTCGAGCAGGCGATCGATGAACATCAGGGCGCGCACTTCCTGCGCGGCCTGGGTGGGGTTGGCATCCACATCAAGCAGGTGGGTCACCCGGGCGATGCGGGCTTTGCGGTCGAGCTGCACCTCGTCGGACAAGGTCTCGACCTCGCCCGCGGTGTCCGCCTCCTCCAGGGCTTCGCGCCACTCCATTTGCTGCATCAGGAAGTCGCCTGGCATGGCGGTGTTGCTCTCGGACTGCACCGGCACGCCAGCGAGTTCGCACAGGTAGGCGGCCCGCTTGAGCGGATCTTTGAGGCGCTGGTGCGCCTCGTTGACGCGCACGGCCCATTGCATGGCCAGGCGCTGCGCCGCGCCACCTTCGGCGGCAAAGCGGTCGGGGTGGACCCGGGCCTGCAGCGCCTTCCAGGCGGCGTCCAGTTGACTGCGGTCCAGCGCAAAACCCTTGGGCAGCCCCAGCAGGGTGAAATCGTCAGCGTCGATGTTCATGGTGTGTGAAAAGGCGAAACCCCACCACAGGGTGGGGCTTCATCCGACGCAAGGCATGCGAGACGCCTCAGATGCGGAAAGACTCGCCGCAACCGCAACGGTCGCGCTCGTTGGGGTTGTTGAACTTGAAGCCCTCGTTAAGGCCTTCACGCACAAAGTCGAGCTCCGTGCCGTCGATGTAAGGCAAGCTCTTGGGGTCGACCAGGATCTTGACGCCGAGCTGCTCGAAGACGATGTCTTCAGGCGCGATCTCGTCGGCAAATTCGATCTTGTAGGCCAGACCCGAGCAGCCCGTGGTCTTGACACCCAAGCGCACGCCCACGCCCTTGCCACGACGGGCGAGGTAACGCGTGATGTGACGCGCTGCGGCCTCGGTCAGGCCCACGGACATGGTGGCATCGACCGCACCGATCTCGGCCAGGGGGCCGTTGCCGGGCCCACTGGTGCACGAGCCGGAGGTGGCTTGATCAGCTTGCATGTTTGGTCTTGTAGTCGTTGACGGCGGCTTTGATCGCATCTTCCGCCAGGATGGAGCAGTGGATCTTGACCGGGGGCAAGGCCAGCTCTTCGGCGATCTGGGTGTTCTTGATCTCGAGGGCTTCGTCCAGCGTCTTGCCGCGCACCCACTCGGTCACGAGCGAGCTCGAGGCAATGGCCGAGCCGCAGCCGTAGGTCTTGAAGCGCGCATCCTCGATCACGCCGGTGGACGGGTTGACCTTGATCTGCAGCTTCATCACGTCGCCGCAAGCCGGGGCGCCGACCATGCCGGTGCCCACAGTCTCGTCGCCCTTTTCGAAAGAGCCAACGTTGCGGGGGTGTTCGTAGTGGTCGATGACCTTGTCGCTGTATGCCATGGTGTTACTCCAAATCTTCAAAGAACGTCGGTTGCTTCACCACAACCTTGTTAGTGGCGGCGGGGCCAGCGCCGGGCCGCCCCAAGCGTCCGGCCCCGCACCCCCTCGGGGGGTGGTTGCAGTACCCTGCAACCGGGGGCTGACATGACTAGTGTGCCGCCCATTGAATAGTGCTGATGTCGATACCGTCTTTGTACATGTCCCACAGAGGCGAGAGTTCGCGCAGCTTGGCGACCCGGTCCTTGAGGGTGGTGATGACGAAATCGACTTCTTCTTCGGTCGTGAAACGGCCGATGGTCATGCGCAGCGAACTGTGGGCCAGCTCGTCGCTGCGACCCAGGGCGCGCAACACATAGCTGGGCTCCAGGCTGGCCGAGGTGCAGGCCGAACCGGACGACACCGCGATGCCCTTGATGCCCATGATCAGCGACTCGCCTTCCACGTAGTTGAAGGAGACGTTGAGGTTGTGGGCGACGCGCTTGTCCAGATCGCCGTTGACGAAGATCTGTTCGATGTCTTGCAGGCCGGCCAGCAGGCGGTCACGCAGGGCCTTGACGCGCGCGTTCTCATCGGCCATTTCTTCCTTGGCGATCCGGAAGGCTTCGCCCATGCCGACGATCTGGTGCGTGGGCAGCGTGCCCGAGCGCATACCACGCTCATGGCCACCGCCGTGCATTTGCGCTTCCAGGCGCACGCGGGGCTTGCGGCGCACGTACAGGGCGCCAATGCCCTTGGGTCCGTAGGTCTTGTGCGAGGCCAGGCTCATCAGGTCGACGGGCAGCGTGGCCAGGTCGATGTCGATCTTGCCGGTGGCTTGTGCCGCGTCCACGTGGAAGATGATGCCCTTCTCACGGCACAGCGCACCGATGGTCGGGATGTCCTGGATCACGCCGATCTCGTTGTTCACGTACATGACCGAGATCAGGACGGTGTCGGGGCGGATGGCGGCCTTGAGCACGTCCAGATCCAGCAGGCCGTCTTCCTTGACGTCGAGGTAGGTGGCTTCGAAGCCCTGGCGCTCCAGTTCACGCACGGTGTCGAGCACAGCCTTGTGCTCGGTCTTGACCGTGATGATGTGCTTGCCGCGGGTCTTGTAGAACTGCGCCGCGCCCTTGAGGGCCAGGTTGTTGGACTCGGTGGCACCCGAGGTCCAGACGATTTCACGCGGGTCAGCACCGATCAGGTCAGCGACCTGTTGACGGGCTTTTTCGACGGCGGCTTCGGCCTCCCAGCCATAGGCGTGGGTGCGCGAAGCGGGGTTGCCGAAATGCTCACGCAGCCAGGGAATCATGGCGTCGACGACGCGGGGGTCACACGGCGTGGTGGCGCCGTAGTCCATGTAGATGGGGAAATGCGGGGTCATGTCCATGGTGGGGACTCAATGGCTGGCGCCAGACAGGTCAACACGACCCGGCAGGCAGCGGTACAAGGATCGCTCGGAAGTGAGGCTGAATTATCAGGGCGAGCCACCCTCTGCCGAGGCGGAGGGGGCCGGATGTCCCTTATTTGGTCAGGGCTGCACCGAGAGCGAACACGGAATTGGGCGCGGTGACCTTGATGGGCTTGACCACGGGCTGGGTCGAGATGGCGCGCTTGATGGGCTGCGCTTCGATCGACACGCCCTTGGCCAGCTGGTCATCCACCAGCTTGCGTAGGCTGATCGAGTCGAGGTACTCGATCATCTTGTTGTTCAGGCTGGTCCACAGGTCGTGGGTCATGCAGCGGCCGCCGTCGTCGCCCATGCAGTTTTCCTTGCCGCCGCAACCGGTGGCATCAATGGGCTCATCGACCGCGACGATGATGTCGGCCACGGTGATGTCTTCGGCTTTGCGGCCGAGGGAATAACCACCGCCCGGACCCCGGGTGCTCTCGACGAGCTCATGGCGGCGCAGCTTGCCGAACAACTGCTCCAGGTAAGACAGCGAGATCTGTTGACGCTGGCTGATGGCAGCCAGGGCGACGGGGCCGGTGTGCTCCCGCAAAGCCAGATCGATCATGGCCGTTACAGCGAAACGGCCCTTGGTGGTCAAACGCATGGCATAACTCCTTATGCGGGATCGGACGTTGCCCCACGCTGGCCCTGGGTCGGTCAGCGCTGGACCCACCGGGATCTCCGGCAGATCGGGGACAGGTCAATCCCGAGTGTTTGAGTCGATTATACGCTACCCCACTGTTTTGGTCAACTTTAGATCAGGGTTGACCCGAGTGTGACGCTGACCGGCCTGCCGGAAAAGCTTCAGCCCAATGCAAAACGCCTGGACCGAGGTCCAGGCGCGCGAAGCCGTGCGATGGCGCGTGCGCGCCATGCGTGTGCGGGTCGGCAATCAGCTGCCGATACGGCCACCGTCGTTCTTGGTGATCATCACGGTAGCAGAGCGCGGGCGAGCCACATTGCCGCCGGCACCGTAGCCGCTGTTGCCTGGCCAGTGGCTGCCATAGGTCGTGGTGTCGGCCACGTTGGAGGTGTCTTCGCCAGGATGCTGCACGTTGATGAACAACACCTTGCCGTCCGGGCTCTCAGCCAAACCCGTGATCTCACACTGCGACGGCCCCACCAGGAAGCGCTTCAGCGTCGACTCGGTCGGCTTTTTGCCCATCTTGGTGGTGACCGAGGCCGCACCGTAGTTCAAAGTGACGTTGCCGCCATCGCCAACCGTACCGGGAATGCCCGCCAGCATCATGCAGTTGGTGACGTCGGTGTAAGCACCGTCGTCGGTCTGGATCCAGCAAATGCCCGTGGACTTGCTGAAGACCAAACCGTCAGGGCTGGAGAAGTCCTGGTCGTCGGTCAGGCTCGACAGGTTGACAAAGCTCGGGGAGGCTGCGGATTCGGCACCGAACAGGTAAACGTCCCAATTGAATGTGGTGGCACCGGGTTCGCCGCCAGTTTCCTTGATGCGAACGATGTGACCGTTGACGTTGCCTTGCTGGCTGCTGCTGACACCCTTGATGTCGGTGTAAGCGCGGGGGTTGGCCGCATCGATCCCTTGCTGGCTGCCGCTGGGGCTGACGCGACGGTTGCTGTTGTTGGTCATGGTGAAGTACACCTCACCCGTGGTCGGGTGGGTGCCGCACCATTCCGGACGGTCCATCTTGGTGGCGCCGACCGCATCGGCCGCCAAGCGGGTGTGGATGGCCACGTCACCTTCGTCGGCAAAAGTGTAGGTCGCGTAGTTCTTCACCGTGTCGTTGTTCAGGCTCAACTCGACCCAGTTGCCCGTGCCATCGCTGTTGAACTTGGCCACGTAGAACTTGCCGCTGTCGAGGTACTTGTCACCCGTTGCCACGCGATCGGCAGGGTTGGCGTCGGCTGCTACCCAGTTGGCGGCGCTCACGAACTTGTAGACATACTCGCCGCGGGAGTCGTCGCCCATGTAGACCGCCAAGGGCTTGCCCACCACGGGGTTGGAGAAAGCTGCGCTTTCATGCGCCACACGGCCCAGTGCAGTGCGCTTCTTGATGGTGGACGTGGCGTTGTAGGGGTCGATCTCGGTGATGTAACCCTGGCCATTGATCTCGAAGCGGTAGTCTTCGGTACCGTCTGCGGCCTTGGTGGTGTCCAGGGTCATGTTCCAGCGAGCGTACTTGTCCTCGCTGCCGGCGGTTTCCCAGTTGTAGCGGCTGGCACCCTCGCCACGGCCATAACGAGTCAGCGCCACGTTGGCTTGGTTGCCCAGCACGGTGGTGCGGTTCGCTGCATCACCCGAGGCACGGTAGAAGTAACCCGCCCAGTTTTCTTCGCCGGTGAGCAGCGTGCCCCAGGGGGTTTTGCCGGTGCCGCAGTTGTTCAGCGTACCGCGGGTCTGGGTACCTGTGGTCGAGAACTTGGTCTTGAGCTTGGCGTTGCCGCGTGCAGGACCGGAAATTTCGATCGTGCTCAGGCCCGTGATGCGACGGTTGAAGGTCGAATCGACCACCAGACCAAACTTGCCGCCGGTTTTCTTGAACTCGGCAATTGCCACGCCATGGGCATCGACTTCGATATCGACTTCCGAAGCCACGCGGCTGGCACCGGCTGTCGGGCCGTTGGCGTGCAGGAACAACGGAGTGATGTACTCATGGTTCATGCCAAGCAGGCAACGATCGCTGCTGTTGGCATCCGGCGCGCCCGTGGCGGACAGACCGAAGTACTCCATGCCATCGTGGCAATCGCCGCTGCGACGGTCGTAGCGGTCGTTGGTGCCATCGTCCTTGTACTCGGCCACATCCGAGAACAAGCGATCACCGGTGGCCAGCACCACCGTGGCGGTATAGCCAGCCGGCACGGTGACGGTGTCCGCCAAGGTCTTGGCCACAGCACCGAAGGACAGCAAGGTTTCCTGCACCGCGTCCTGAACAGGATTGGCCGGACCGTCGTCGCTGCCGCCGCCACATGCGGTCAAGGACAGGCCACCGAACGCTGCTGTCATGGCCGTACCGATGCTGCCGCGCAGGATGTTGCGACGGCTCAAGCGAGCCTGCAACACCTAGTCAAAGGTCGGGTTGTTGGAGGTGTTGGAGTCTTCGTGGTCGAAATCGATCACGGTGGGGGCTGCTTGTTTGGTCATGGATGATCTCTACTCATGCAGGGAAACAGAAGCCCACAGCGTAGAAATCGCACATGAATTCGCGGTGACAGCCTGGCGATGCTTTTGTGACAACCGCACGCACCACATTGCGGCCTGCGTCAGGATCAGCTGTTCGGCTTCACCACCACGTGGTCGTGCACCACCGCCCCAAAGGCCTGCTCCTTGAGCAAGGCCAGCTGGTCGCGCAGGCGAGCAGCCTTCTCGAACTCCAAGTTCTTGGCCGCTTCCAGCATTTCCTTCTCCAGCGTCTTCATGCGCTTGCTGAGGTCCTTCTCGGACAGGGCTTCGCTGCCTTCCATCGAGCGCGCCAGCGCCTCAGCCGCCCTCAGGTCGTCCTTGGCCGCGTTGGACATCACGCCATCGATCAGTTCCTTGACCTTCTTGTTGATGGTGCGCGGCGTGATGCCGTGGGCCTCGTTGTGGGCGATCTGCTTGTTGCGGCGCCGCTCGGTCTCGCCGATGGCCTTGCGCATGGACTCGGTGATCTTGTCGGCGTACAGGATGGCACGGCCGTTCTGGTTGCGCGCGGCGCGGCCAATGGTCTGGATCAGGCTGCGCTCGGCGCGCAGGAAGCCTTCCTTGTCGGCATCCAGAATCGCCACCAGGGACACCTCGGGGATGTCCAGCCCCTCACGCAGCAGGTTGATGCCCACCAGCACGTCGAAGGCGCCCAGGCGCAGGTCGCGCAGGATCTCGACGCGCTCGACGGTGTCGATGTCGGAGTGCAGGTAGCGCACCTTCACGCCGTTGTCGGTGAGGTAGTCGGTGAGCTGCTCGGCCATGCGCTTGGTCAGCGTGGTGATGAGCACGCGCTCGTCTTTCTCGACGCGGATGCGGATTTCCTGCAGCACGTCGTCCACCTGGTGGGTGGCGGGGCGCACTTCCACGATGGGGTCGAGCAGACCCGTGGGACGCACCACCTGCTCCACCACCTGGCCGGCATGCTGCTGTTCGTAGGCCGCCGGGGTGGCGGACACGAACACGCACTGGCGCATCTTGCCCTCGAACTCTTCGAACTTGAGCGGCCGGTTGTCCATGGCCGACGGCAGGCGAAAACCGTATTCCACCAGCGTCGTCTTGCGTGAGCGGTCACCGTTGTACATGGCGCCCAACTGGCCGATCATGACGTGGCTCTCGTCCAGGAACATCAGCGAGTCGGCGGGCATGTAGTCCACCAGCGTGGGCGGCGGGTCGCCAGGCTTGGCACCGGAGAGGTGGCGGGTGTAGTTCTCGATGCCCTTGCAGTGACCCACCTCCTGCAACATTTCGAGGTCAAAGCGCGTGCGCTGCTCCAGGCGCTGAGCCTCGACCAGCTTGTTGTCGCCCACGAGTTGCTTGACGCGCACATTGAGCTCCTCCTTGATGCCCTCGATGGCGCGCAGCACCTGCTCGCGCGGTGTCACGTAATGGCTGGACGGATAGACCACGAAACGCGGGATGCGTTGCTGGATGCGGCCGGTGAGCGGGTCGAACAGCGAGAGCGTGTCCACCTCGTCGTCGAACAGCTCCACGCGCAGCGCCAGCTCGGAGTGTTCGGCCGGGAAAATGTCGATGGTGTCGCCGCGCACGCGGAAGGTGCCGCGCCCGAAGTCCATGTCGTTGCGCTTGTACTGCATGCGGATCAGCTGGGCGATCACGTCGCGCTGGCCCACCTTGTCGCCCGTGCGCACGATGAAACGCATCTGCGTGTAGTCCTCGGGCTTGCCGATGCCGTAGATGGCCGACACGGTGGCGACGATGACCACGTCACGGCGCTCCAGCAGGCTCTTGGTGGCGCTCAAGCGCATCTGCTCGATGGCCTCGTTGATGGCGCTGTCTTTTTCGATGAACAGGTCGCGCTGCGGGACGTAGGCCTCGGGCTGGTAGTAGTCGTAGTAGCTGACGAAATACTCGACGGCGTTGTTGGGGAAGAACTCGCGGAACTCGGCGTAGAGCTGGGCCGCCAGGGTCTTGTTGGGCGCGAAGACGATGGCCGGCCGCCCCATGCGGGCAATGACGTTGGCCATCGTGTAGGTCTTGCCCGAGCCGGTCACGCCCAGCAAGGTCTGGTAGCTCAGGCCGTCTTCGATGCCTTCGCACAGCTGGGCGATGGCGGTGGGCTGATCCCCCGCTGGCGGATAGGGCTGAAACAGCTCGAACGGGGAGTCGGGAAAATGCACGAACTGACCGGAAACAGGCTGAGCATCCCCCTGCTCCGTGGGCATGGCGGGGGTCTGGCGAGAAATCGGTTCTGACATCCGGATCGCAGTTCGCTAAAATAAAGGGTTTGCCCGACACGGCATTCGTTCGCCACAAGCGCACGGAAGACGCAGTCGGTCTCGTCTTCCCTTCATCAGATTACCCCAACCGTCCGGAGACTGCTCGCATGGCCTCGCTGTTCGCTAACGTTGAAATGGCCCCCCGGGACCCCATCCTGGGCCTCAACGAACAATTCAATGCCGACACCAACCCCAACAAGGTGAACCTGGGTGTGGGCGTCTACACCGACGACAACGGCAAGCTGCCTCTGCTCAAGTGCGTGGCCGCGGCCGAGCAGCAGATTGCCGCCGCCCCCAAGGCCCGTGGCTACCTGCCCATCGAAGGCATTGCCGCCTACAACAAGGCCGTGCAAGGTCTGGTGTTCGGCGCTGAACACGCGGCCGTTACCGAAGGCCGCATCGTCACGGCGCAAGCCATTGGCGGCACCGGCGGCCTGAAGCTGGGCGCCGACTTCCTGCACAACGTCAGCGGCAAGAAGCAAGCCCTGATCTCGAACCCGAGCTGGGAAAACCACCGCGCCATCTTCGAGACGGCCGGCTTCACCGTGGGCACCTACCCCTACTACGACGAAGCCAAGCGCGGCATCAACTTTGAAGGCATGCTGGCTGCCCTGAACGCGGCCGAAGAAGGCACCGTGATCGTGCTGCACGCCTGCTGCCACAACCCCACCGGCTACGACCTGACCGAAGCCGAATGGGACCAGGTGATCGCCGCCGTGAAGGCCCGCAACCTGGTCGCCTTCCTCGACATGGCCTACCAAGGCTTTGGCGAAGGCATTGCCGAAGACGGCAAGGTGATCGGCAAGTTCCTGGACGCCGGCCTGAACTTCTTCGTCTCCACCAGCTTCTCCAAGAGCTTCTCGCTGTACGGCGAGCGCGTCGGTGCCCTGAGCATCGTCAGCGTGTCGAAGGAAGAAGCCGGTCGCGTGCTGAGCCAGCTCAAGCGCGTGATCCGCACCAACTATTCCAACCCGCCCACGCACGGCGCCACCGTGGTGGCCATGGTGCTGAGCTCGCCTGAGCTGCGCAAGATGTGGGAAGACGAGCTGACCGAGATGCGCGTGCGCATCAAGGACATGCGCGCCGCCCTGGTCAAGGAGCTGACCGACGCTGGCGTGCAAGGCGACCTGGGCTACATCACCCGCCAGAAGGGCATGTTCAGCTACTCCGGTCTGAACGCCGCCCAGATGCAGCGTCTGCGCGCCGAATTCGGCGTGTACGGTGTGGATTCAGGCCGCATCTGCGTGGCCGCGCTCAACACCAAGAACATCAAGGCCGTGGCCGCTGCCATCAAGGCCGTGATGTAAAGACCCTGCGCTGAGCGCAGCAGGAGGCGACGGCCTCCTCACCCCAGACAAAGGCTCCGGACACGGGGCCTTTGTTGTTTCTGGGGCGCCGCAGACGGGTGCCGCACCCGGTCAGCGCGGCATCAAGGCGCTGATGCGCTCGGCGACCGATTGCAGGCGCGGCAGGAAGTGCTGCTGCATGCCGGCCACCGTCTGCCGGTGCGGCTGGCTGCTGACGTTGATGGCGGCTACCACCCGGCCAGCGCGGTCGCGGATGGGCACAGCCAGTGACAGCAGCCCCATCTCCAACTCCTCGTTGATCATGGCCCAGCCCTGGCGGCGCACCTGCCCCAGGGTCTGCAGCAGTTCATCGTGGTTGACGATGGTGCGGGGCGTGCGCGCCTCCAGCGTCGTGGCCAACACGCGGCGCTCGCGCTCGTCTTCGGGCAGTGCTGCCAACAGCACCCTGCCCATGGAGGTGCAGTAGGCCGGCAAGCGCGTGCCCACGCCCAGGTTGATCGCCATGATCTTGTTGGCCGGCACGCGCAGCACGTACACGATGTCGTCACCGTCGAGCACGGCCGCCGACGAGGACTCCTTGAGATCTTGCGTCAGCTCTTCGAGCAAGGGCTGAGCCAAGCCCCACCAGGGTTGCGCGCTCAGGTAGGCAAAACCCAACTCCAGCACCTTGGGCGTCAGCCGGAAATCGCGCCCGTCCTGGTCCACATAGCCCAGGGCGTGCAAGGTCAACAAGATGCGACGCACGCCGGCACGGGTCATGCCCACGCGCTCGGCACATTCGGACAGTGTCTGCGTGGGCGCCTCGGCACCGAAGCTGCGCAGGACATCCAGGCCGCGTGCGAACGACTGAACGTAGCTGTCACTGGGTTTGAGGGACGAGGCAGCGCCCCCCTCGTCGGGCGAAGTCAAGGTCATGTCGGCACCCCTCTCGCAGGGCTTTTCACAGAATGAACAACGCACCTAGGGTTAACCCCCGCCAATCTTGACAGGCGTATGACGGGTCCTTAAGCTGCATTTGTTCGATTGGCGAATATTTGTTCGCTATTAGAACATAAATTGACAAGGTGGTGAAGCCGACCGCCGTTTTCCCTGAGAGCCATTCATGATCAACAAAATTGTGGCCTCGGCCACCGAAGCACTGGCCGACATCCGAGATGGCGCCACCGTCATGATCGGCGGTTTTGGCACCGCAGGTCAGCCCAATGAACTGATCGACGCCCTGATCGCCACCGGCGCCAAGGATCTGGTCATCGTCAACAACAACGCCGGCAACGGCGACGTGGGCCTGGCTGCCTTGCTGGCCGCCGGCCAGGTGCGCAAGATCATCTGCTCCTTCCCCCGCCAGGCGGACAGCCACCACTTCGACGGTCTGTACCGCAGCGGCAAGCTGGAGCTGGAACTGGTGCCCCAGGGCAACCTGGCTGAGCGCATCCGCGCCGCTGGCGCCGGCATCGGTGGCTTCTTCACGCCCACGGGCTATGGCACCGAGCTGGCCAAGGGCAAGGAAACCCGCGAGATCGACGGCAAGATGTATGTGTTCGAGTCGCCGATCCATGCCGACTACGCCCTGATCAAGGCCGAAAAGGGCGACCGCTGGGGCAACCTAACCTACCGCATGACCGCCCGTAACTTCGGGCCAATCATGGCCATGGCCGCCAAGACCACGATCGCCTCGGTGCACGAGATTGCCGAACTGGGCAGCCTCGATCCGGAAGCCGTGATCACCCCGGGCCTGTTCGTCCAGCGCATTGTCAAGATCGACCGCACCGCCACCTCCGCCGGTGGTTTCAAGGGTGCCTGAGGAAACACACATGACCACATCCAACGCTTCCTACACCCGCTGGACCCGCGACGAGATGGCCGCCCAGGTGGCCAATGACATCCCCGACGGCTCGGTCGTGAACCTGGGCATTGGCCTGCCCACCGCGGTCGCCAACCACCTGGGCGCCGACAAAGAAATCGTGCTGCACTCCGAAAACGGCGTGATCGGCATGGGCCCCGCACCTGCTGAAGGTCAGGAAGACTATGACCTGATCAACGCGGGCAAGCAGCCCGTCACCTTGCTGCCGGGTGGCTGCTTCTTCCACCACGCCGACAGCTTCGCGATGATGCGCGGTGGCCACCTCGACGTGTGCGTGCTGGGGGCCTTCCAGGTGTCGGCCACGGGGGACCTGGCCAACTGGCACACCGGCGCGCCGGATGCCATCCCCGCCGTGGGCGGTGCGATGGACCTGGCCATCGGCGCCAAGAAGACCTACGTGATGATGGAGTACCTGACCAAGAAGGGCGAAGCCAAGCTGGTGCCCGCTTGCAGCTACCCGCTCACCGGCATCGGCTGCGTCAGCCGCATCTACACGGATCTGGCCATCATCGACCTGGGTGCCGAGGGCGCCTCTGTCGTGGCCCTGGCGCCCGGTCTGACGCTGGAAGCCCTTCAGGCAATGACGCCCGGCGTCACCCTGCGCATGGCCGCCTGATCCCCCGTCTTTGTCCCTTTCACACTGAACTCAAGGTTGCACACCATGACCCGTGAAGCTTTCATCTGCGACGCCCTGCGCACCCCCTTTGGCCGCTACGGCGGCAGCCTGTCGTCGGTGCGTGCCGATGACCTGGGCGCCGTGCCCCTGCGTGCGCTGGCCGCCCGCAACCTCAAACTGGACTGGGAGGCTGTGACCGACGTGATCTTCGGCTGCGCCAACCAGGCCGGTGAAGACAACCGCAACGTGGCCCGCATGTCCCTGCTGCTGGCTGGCCTGCCCCACATCGTGCCAGGCGCCACCGTCAACCGCCTGTGCGGTTCGGGCATGGACGCCATCGGCACCGCCGCCCGCGCGATCAAGTCGGGTGAAGCCGGCATCATGATCGCCGGTGGTGTGGAAAGCATGAGCCGCGCCCCCTTCGTGATGCCCAAGGCCACCAGCGCCTTCGCCCGCGACAACGCCGTGTACGACACCACCATCGGCTGGCGCTTTGTCAACCCGCTGATGAAGGCCCAGTACGGCGTGGACTCCATGCCGGAGACCGCCGAGAACGTGGCCGACGACTTCAAGATCAGCCGTGAAGACCAGGACAAGATGGCTCTGGCCTCGCAGCTCAAGGCTGTCGCCGCCCAGAAGGCAGGCTTCTTCGATGCGGAAATCACCCCGGTGACCATTCCCCAGAAGAAGGGCGATGCCATCGTCGTGTCCAAGGATGAGCACCCCCGTGAGACCTCGATGGAAGCGCTGGCCAAGCTGCGCCCCATCGTGCGTGCGGACGGCACCATCACCGCCGGCAACGCCTCGGGCGTGAACGACGGCGCCTGCGCGCTGATCCTGGCGGGTGAAGCCGAAGCCGCCCGCAACGGCCTGACCCCGCGCGCCCGCGTGGTCGGGATGGCCACGGCCGGCGTCGCCCCGCGCATCATGGGCATCGGCCCCGCTCCAGCCACCGTCAAGGTGCTGGCGCAGACTGGCCTGAACTTGGCCGACATGGACGTGATCGAGCTGAACGAAGCCTTTGCAGCCCAAGGCCTGGCCGTGCTGCGTGAACTGGGCCTGCGTGACGACGACCCGCGCGTGAACCCCAACGGCGGCGCCATCGCCCTGGGCCACCCTCTGGGTGCCAGTGGCGCTCGCCTGGTCACCACCGCCGTGAACCAGTTGCACCGCACCGGTGGCCGCTACGCGCTTTGCACCATGTGCATCGGCGTCGGCCAGGGCATCGCCCTGATCGTGGAACGCGTCTGAGCCCGGAGTCCTGGATGAGCACGATGCAGTTCACCACCAGCGCCCCGCGCCTGGCCTACACGGTCACCGAACCGCGCAACGGCCAGACTCCGCGCCGCACCTTCCTGCTCAGCCACGCGCTGGGTTGTGATGTGACGATGTGGGATGCCCTGGTGGCCCACCTGTACGCCGACAACCGCGTGGTCTGTTACGACCAGCGCGGCCACGGCCGCAGCGAAGCGCCCGCGGGCCCCTACACGATGGCCCAGCTGGCCGATGACGCAGCCCGCCTGATCGACGAGCTGAACCTGGGCGCCGTCACCTGGATCGGTCTGTCGATGGGCGGCATGATCGGCCAGGAGCTGGTCTTGCGTCACCCGGCCAAGGTTCAGGCCCTGGTGCTGGCCAACACGACCTCGTTCTACCCGGACGAGGCCCGTGTGGGCTGGGATCAGCGCATCGCCACCATCGCGCAGGGTGGCCTGGCGTCCATCGTCGATGGCGCCATGCTGCGCTGGTTCCACGATGGCTTCCGCGCCGAGCAACCCGAGGTCGTGGCCTACTGGAAGCAACGCGTGCTGGCATGCGATCAGGCCGGCTACATCGCCTGCTGCCAGGCCATCCGCGATGTGGACACGACCGCCCGTCTGGGCTCGGTGGCCGTGCCCGCGTTGGTGATCGCCGGTGAGCTGGACCTGGGCACGCCGCCTGCGATGGCGCGTGCCATTGCCCACCATATCCCCGGTGCGCAGTTGGCCATCCTGCCCCACGCCTCGCACCTGAGCGTGCTGGAGCAGCCGCAGGCTTTCATCCAGACCTTGGAGCAATGGCTCGCCAGCCATTGATCTCAGGCCGATCCGGGACCGGCTCCGTGCGCCCGAACTGACAACACGTCACCATGCTGCATCGCGACTGGTCCCTCTCGACGATCACGGCCGGCTTCCTGGCTGTGGCCATTTCTTATGCCGGCCCCCTGCTGATCTTTTTCCAGGCCGGTCAGGCCGCCCAACTCGGGCCTGACATGATGGCATCCTGGGTGTGGGCCATCTCGATCGGCGCCGCCGTCTCGGGCATCGCGCTGAGCTGGTGGCTCAAGGTGCCGGTGATCACCGCCTGGTCGGCGCCCGGCTCAGCGCTGTTGATCACCCTGTTTCCCGGCCTGTCGCTGAACGAGGCGGTGGGCGCCTACATCACTGCCGCCGTCATCATCTTGGCGATCGGTCTGTCCGGCTCTTTTGACCGGCTGATGCGCCACATCCCCAAAGGCGTGGCCTACGGGATGATGGCCGGCATCCTGTTCCAGTTCGGTGCTCGCGGCTTCAAAGCTGTGGAATCCATGCCTGCGTTGACGCTGTGCATGATCGCCGGCTTCCTGGTGTTCAAGCGCTATTGGCCGCGCTATCACATGCTGATGGTGCTGGTGCTGGGCGTGGCCCTGACGGCCATGCTGGGCAACATTCCCTGGCACACCATTCCTTTCAAGGTGACCCAGCCCGTGTTCATCAGCCCGAGCTGGTCCTGGGCCTCCACCTTGAGCCTGGCCATTCCTCTGGTGATGGTGAGCCTGACCGGTCAGTTCCTGCCGGGCATGGCCATTCTGCACAGCGCGGGCTACAACACCCCTGCGCGCCCCATCATCGTGGCGACCAGCGTGACCTCGCTGTTCACGGCCGTGTTTGGCGGCATCACCACCGTGGTGGCTGCCATCACGGCGGCCCTGTGCACCGGCAAGGATGCCCACGAAGACCCCGCCAAGCGCTATGTGGCCGGCATCGCCAACGGCGTGTTCTACCTGATCGGCGGCTGCTTCGGTGGCACCATCATCTGGCTCTTCACCGCCTTGCCCAAAGAGTTCGTCGCCGTGCTCGCGGGGCTGGCCTTGATCGGCGCCATCACGGCCAATGTGCTGGGGGCTGTCAACGATGCCGAACACCGTGAGGCGGCCATCATCACTTTTCTGGTGACGGCCTCCGGCATGAGCTTCCTGGGCCTGGGTGCCGCCTTCTGGGGCGTTGTGATCGGTGGCTTGGCCTATGTGATGCTGACCCCACGCCGCCCCGCTGCCAAGGCCTGAAACCACGCGCGCGGCATCAGCTCAAAAAGCGCCGAGTCATGGCAACACGTTGACGCTCTTGCGCCCATTCGCGGTAAATATCGTCGATCAATGAGCGCAAGAGCACGATGTCGGTGGATTGATCATGAATGCGGGTGCTCATGATGATGGGCGAGACCGCCTTGGCCTCCAACACGGGCCGGTAAATCACCTCATCGGGCCGCATCCGGTTGGCACTGGCCGGCACCAGACACAGGCCCATGCCCGATGCCACCAGGCCCAGCGCGGTCTGGAGTTCTTGCACCTCGTACACAGCACGCGGCTCGACACCCAGATCGCGGAACAGCGCCAAAACCTGGTCAGCGTAACTGGGGCGCGGATTCCGAGGGTAAACCAGATGGTCATGCTTGGCTATTTCGGTCAGACTCAGCGGCCCGCGCCCTTGCGCCAACTCATGCTCCATGGGTATGGCCGCCACCAGTGGCTCCTCCCGCAGGATTTCGCGCTTGACCGAAGGGTCATCAAGGCGCACCCGCCCAAAGCCCACATCGATCCGGCCATTCTTCAAGGCCTCGATCTGCTCCACGCTCGACATTTCCACCAGGGCCAATTCCGTCTGTGGCTGCGCTGCCCTGAACAGGCGCACCAAGCGCGGCAAAGCCCCGTAAATCGTTGACGGCACAAAGCCAATCACCAGGCGCCGCTGCATCTGCGCGATGCGCTTGGTGGTGCGAATCGCCTGCGCAGCTTGCTCCAGCAAACGCGTGGCGTGCCCATAGAAAAACCGCCCGCCCTCGGTGAGCTTCAGGGGCCGCGAACCGCGCTCGAACAGCGCCAGGCCCAATTCCTCTTCCAGATCCTGAATCTGCCGACTCAAGGGCGGCTGCGAGATGTGCAATTTCTCCGCCGCCCGGGTGAAGTTCTGCTCGTCGGCCACGGCCACGAAGTAGCGAAGGTGTCTGAGGTCCATGGCGCCATACCTTTTTGATATGGAGCGAGTCTAAAACCGTCTTGGACAGGAAGCAAGGGCGTTCCTACCATTTGCTCACCTTCCAATCAAACAACGTGTTGACATGAGCTCCCAACTCAAGATCCTGGCGGTTGAGACCCTTCTGGTGGACGTGCCCACCATCCGCCCCCATCGCCTGTCGGTCGCCACCATGAACCACCAGACCCTCGTGCTGGTGCGCGTCGAGACCAGCGATGGCGTGGTCGGCTGGGGTGAAGGCACCACCATCGGTGGCCTGGCCTACGGCGAGGAAAGCCCGGAGAGCATCAAGGTCAACATCGACACCTACATCGCCCCGATGCTGGTGGGTCAGGACCCGACCTTCCCCGCCATGCTGATGGCCTCGGTCAACGGCCACATCCAGGGCAACCGCTTCGCCAAGTGCGCGATCGAAACCGCTCTGTACGACAACCAGGCCAAGCGTCTGGGTCAGCCCCTGAGCGAGCTGTTCGGTGGCCGCGTGCGTGACAGCCTGCCGATCGCCTGGACCCTGGCCAGCGGCGACACCGCCAAGGACATCGCCGAAGCCGAACGCGTGCTGGAAATGCGCCGCCACAACATCTTCAAGCTGAAGATCGGCCTGCGCTCGGTGAAGGACGACGTGGCCCACGTGGCCACCATCAAGCGCGCCCTGGGCGACATGGCCAGCGTGCGCATCGACGCCAACCAGGCCTGGACGGTGACCGAAGCCCTGGAAGGCATGGCCATGCTGGCCGACGCCGGTGTCGACATGGTCGAGCAGCCCATCATCGCCAGCGACAAGGCCGGCCTGCAGCGCTTGACCCAGTCCAACATCATCCCCATCATGGCCGACGAAGCCCTGCACGGCCCGCGTGACGCCTTCGTCGTGGCCAGCACCCAGGCCGCTGACATCTTTGCCGTCAAGATCAACCAGTCGGGTGGCCTGCGTGGCGCCGCCGAAGTGGCCGCCATCGCCCGCTCGGCCAACATCTCGCTGTACGGCGGCACGATGCTCGAAGGCGCCGTCGGCACCATGGCCTCGGCCCAGTTGTTCAGCACCTTCCATGACCTTGCCTGGGGCACCGAACTGTTCGGCCCCCTGCTGCTGACCGAAGAAATCCTGCGCGAGCCGCTGCAATACCGCGACTTTGCTCTGGAAATCCCCCGCCGCCCCGGCTTGGGGATCGACCTCGATGAAGAAAAGCTCGCCCGCCTGCGGCGCGATCGCTGATCTTTGCGTATCCACGTTCCCCAGACCCGAGAGGCAAACATGCTCTTCAAAGTCGAAATGGTGGTGCGTCTGCCGGTTGACATGCCCGTCGCCCAGGCCGATGCCCTGAAGAAAACCGAGCGCGAACTGGCGCAAGAGCTGCAACGCAGCGGCAAGTGGCGCCACCTGTGGCGCATCGCCGGCCAGTACGCCAACGTCAGCATTTTTGATGTGGCCAGCGTGGACGAGTTGCACCAGCTGCTGACCAGTCTGCCCCTGTTCCCCTACATGGACATTGAAGTGACGGCCCTGTGCCGCCACCCGTCTTCGATCCACGAAGACGACCGCTGAGTTCCTTCCCCCACGTTCCTTTACAGCCTACACCGAGGAGACACACCATGGACAAGAAGAGCATTGAAGCCCTGTACGACCGCTTTGAAACCACCGGCGTGACCGGCCCCGGCAACGCACGCGTGAAGACCATTGTGCGTCGCTTGATGATCGACCTGATGTGGGCGATCGAAGAGCTGGACATCCAGCCTGAAGAGTTCTGGACTGGCCTGAACTACCTGAGCGACGCTGGCCGCAACGGCGAACTGGGCCTGGTCGTTCCTGGCGTCGGTCTGGAGCACTTCCTGGACCTGCGCACCGACGAAGCCGAAGCCAAGGCTGGCCTGACCGGCGGCACCCCCCGCACCATCGAAGGCCCGCTGTACGTGGCCGGCGCCCCTGTGTGCCAAGGCGAAGCCCGTCTGGACGACGGCACGCAGCCTGGCGAACTGGTGGTCATGTCCGGTGTGGTCCGTGACGAAAAGGGCAACCCGATCCCGGGCGCCACGGTGGAAGTCTGGCACGCCAACCACCTGGGCAACTACTCCTACTTCGACCAGTCGCAAAGCGCTTTCAACCTGCGTCGCACCATCATCACCGACGCGAACGGCCGCTACAAGTTCCGCTCGATCATGCCTGTCGGCTACAGCGTGCCTCCCGGCGGCTCGACCGACATCCTGCTGCAGCAACTGGGTCGCCACGGCCATCGCCCGGCTCACATCCACTTCTTCGCCCATGCTGAAGGCAAGCGCAAGCTGACCACGCAGATCAACATCGAGAGCGATCCGCACCTGTGGGACGACTTCGCCTTCGGTACCCGTGAAGGCCTGGTGCCCCCGGTCAAGACCAACAGCGACCCGGCTGCCATGGCCGCTCTGGGCACCGACAAGCCTTTCTACGAAATCGAGTTCAACTTCGACATGCAGCCCCTGAAGGCCGAAGCCCCTGTGACGGACTTTGCCCGTCCTCGCGCTGCCGCCTGATCGATCTGACGTTCGCCCTCCTCATACGCTGAGACACACCATGAGCAACACCGCATCTCTCGAAGGCGTCAAGGAACGCCTGGCAGGGATGCTGGTCGAAGACCACGACCAGCATGTCTACCAACTCAACCGCGCCGCGTTCACTGATGCGGAGCTCTTTGAACTCGAGATGAAACACATCTTCGAGGGCAATTGGATCTATCTGGCCCACGAAAGCCAGATCCCCAATGTCAACGATTACCTGACGACGTACATCGGCCGTCAGCCCATCGTGATCACGCGCAACAAGGCGGGCGAACTCAACGCGGTCATCAACGCCTGCTCGCACCGCGGTGCGACGCTGGCTCGCCTGAAAAAGGGCAACAAGGCCAACTTCACCTGCACTTTCCACGGCTGGACGTTCAACAACAGCGGCAAGCTGCTGAAGGTCAAGGACGGCAATGGCGCAGGCTACCCCGAGTCCTTCAACAAGGACGGTAGCCACGACCTGAAGAAGGTGGCTCGTTTCGAGAGCTACCGCGGCTTCCTGTTCGGCAGCCTCAACCCTGACGTGCAACCCCTGACCGAGTTCCTGGGCGAGTCCACCAAGATCATCGACATGATCGTGGACCAGTCGCCGGAAGGTCTGGAAGTGCTGCGTGGCTCGTCCACCTACACCTTCGACGCCAACTGGAAGCTGCAAGCCGAAAACGGCGCCGACGGCTACCACGTCAGCTCGGTGCACTGGAACTATGCGGCCACCACCAACCACCGCAAGCAGTCCGAAGCCGGTGACCAGATCAAGGCGATGGACGCTGGCAGCTGGGCCAAGCAAGGCGGCGGCTTCTACTCCTTCGAAAACGGCCACATGCTGCTGTGGACGAAGTGGGCCAACCCCGAAGACCGTCCGGCCTACCAGATCCGCGACGAACTGGTTGAGAAGTTCGGCCAGGCTCGCGCCGACTGGATGATCGGTCACTCGCGCAACCTGTGCCTGTACCCCAATGTGTACCTGATGGACCAGTTCGGCTCGCAGATCCGCGTGCTGCGCCCCCTCTCGGTGGACAAGACCGAAGTCACCATCTACTGCATCGCCCCCAAGGGTGAGTCCGACGAGGCCCGCGCCCGCCGTGTCCGTCAGTACGAAGACTTCTTCAACGCCACCGGCATGGCCACCCCGGACGACCTGGAAGAGTTCCGTGCCTGCCAACAAGGCTACAACGGCATCGCCCTGAAGTGGAACGACATGTGCCGCGGCGCCACCCACTGGGTGCAAGGTCCGGACGAAGCCGCCAAGGAAATCAACCTGAATCCGAAGCTCAGCGGCGTGAAGACCGAAGACGAAGGCCTGTACACCGAACAGCACCGCTACTGGCTCGAAACCATGCAGCGTGCCATCGAGATCGAGTCCAAGAAAGCCTGAGGCCCACCATGAGCATGACCATCGAACAAATCCAGGCCTTCCTGTACCGTGAAGCCCGTCTGCTGGATGACAAGCAGTGGGACGAATGGCTGGCCTGCTACCACCCGCAAGTCGAATACTGGATGCCCTCGTGGGACGACGACGGCCAACTGGTGAGCGATCCGCAACGCGAAATCTCGCTGATTTACTACCCCAACCGGGGTGGTCTGGAAGACCGCGTCTTCCGCATCAAGACCGAGCGTTCGTCGGCCAGCACCCCTGAGCCCCGTACCGGCCACAACATCCACAACGTCGAGATCCTGTCGCAAGAAGGTTCGGAAGTGAAGGTGCGCTTCAACTGGCACACCCAGAGCTACCGCTACAACCACACCGACAGCTATTTCGGCACCTCCCACTACACGATCGATGTGAGCAGCGGCCAGCCGCTGATCAAGCGCAAGTACATCGTCCTCAAGAACGACTACGTGCACCACGTCATCGACGTCTATCACCTCTGATCCAGAGGAGCAGACCATGAGCCACCACATTGCCCTTCAGTTTGAAGACGGGGTCACCCGCTTCATCGAAGCCAACCCCACCGAGACCGTCGCTGACGCGGCTTTCCGCCAAGGCATCAACGTGCCGCTGGACTGCCGTGACGGCGCCTGCGGCACCTGCAAGTGCTTCGCCGAATCTGGCACCTACACCATGGGTGACTACATCGACGACGCCCTGAGTGAAGACGAGGCCGAGCAAGGCTACGTGCTGACCTGCCAGATGCGTGCCACCAGCGACTGCGTTGTGCGCATCCCGGCTTCGTCGGCCGTGTGCCGTACGCAGCAGTCGAACTTCGACGCGAAGATCGCCGATGTGCGCAAGCTGTCGGACAGCACCATCTCGCTGACCATCGAAGGCGACGCCCTCAACAAGCTGGCGTTCCTGCCCGGTCAGTACGTCAACCTGAAGGTGCCTGGCAGCGACCAGACCCGCGCTTACTCGTTCAGCTCAATGCCGCGCGATGGCAAGGTTTCCTTCCTGATCCGCAATGTGCCCGGTGGCCTGATGAGCACCTTCTTGACCAGCCTGGCCAAGACCGGTGACGACATGACCCTGGCCGGTCCCCTGGGCAGCTTCTACCTGCGTGACATCAAGCGTCCGCTGTTGATGCTGGCCGGTGGCACGGGCCTGGCCCCGTTCACCGCGATGCTGGAGAAGATCGCCGAACAAGGCAGCCCCTTCCCGCTACACCTGATCTACGGCGTGACCAACGACGCCGATCTGGTGGACATGGACAAGCTCGAAGCCTTTGCCCAACGGATCCCCAACTTCACGTACACCGCGTGTGTGGCCAATCCGGAGAGCCCGTATCCCCACAAGGGCTACGTGACGCAGCACATCGAGCCCCAGCACCTCAATGACGGCGAAGTGGACATCTACCTGTGCGGCCCGCCTCCCATGGTCGAAGCCGTCAGCCAGTTCATCCGTGAACGCGGCATCCAGCCCGCCAACTTCTACTACGAGAAGTTCGCTGCCAGCGCCTGAGCCCCTGCGCGCTCCCACGCCCGTGTCCCTGCGGGCTTTTTTTTGCACAACTTGGGCCGTTTGACATGAATCAACGTTTCAACGAAAAGGTGGCCGTGGTCACCGGGACCGCGCAAGGCATTGGCCGTCGCGTGGTAGAGCGCATGGTGGCCGAAGGCGGCCGCGTGGTCGCGGTGGACCGCTCCGAACTCGTGCACGAATTGAGCGCCGAGTTCGGCGACAAGGTCCTGACCCTGACCGCCGACCTGGAGCAGCACGCCGACTGCCAGCGCGTGATGGACGAAGCCGCCAAGCACTTTGGCCGCATCGACATCCTGGTCAACAACGTGGGCGGCACGATCTGGGCCAAGCCCTTCGAGCACTACCAGACCAACGAGATCGAAGCCGAAGTGCGTCGCTCCCTGTTCCCGACCCTGTGGTGCTGCCACGCTGCCCTGCCCCACATGCTGGCGCAAGGCCACGGTGCCATCGTCAACGTGTCGTCGGTGGCCACCCGTGGCATGAACCGCGTGCCCTACGGCGCAGCCAAGGGCGGCGTCAACGCCCTGACGGCTTGCCTGGCCATGGAAACCGCCGAGCGTGGCGTGCGTGTCAACGCCACCGCTCCGGGCGGGACCGAAGCCCCTCCGCGCCGCATCCCCCGCAACACCGCCGAACAGTCTCCACAAGAGAAGGTCTGGTATCAGGGCATCGTCGACCAGACGGTGTCGTCCAGCCTGATGAAGCGCTACGGGACGATCGACGAGCAAGTCGGCGCGATCTTGTTCCTGGCCTCTGACGAGGCCTCCTACATCACCGGGGTGACCCTGCCAGTGGCGGGCGGCGACCTGGGCTGATCACCCTTTTCCTTTCTGACTTACTCCTTTGGGGGGCTTCCCAGCCCCCTCTTTTTTGACCCTCGTGTCCGAATTTCCTAGGTATTAACCCTTAGTTGCAGAGGCCAGCCATGCAGAAAATAGACGCCAACAAAATCATCGACGAGGCCAAGTTCAATCCCTTCCATTGGATGGTGTTGTTCTGGTGTGCCCTGATCATCATCTTCGACGGCTACGACCTCGTCATCTACGGCGTGGTTTTGCCCGTGCTGATGAAGGAGTGGAACCTGAGCCCGCTGCAAGCGGGTGCCCTGGGCAGCTATGCCTTGTTCGGGATGATGGCCGGTGCCCTGATCTTCGGGCCGCTGTCTGACAAGATCGGCCGCAAAAAGGCCATCACGATCTGCGTGGTGCTGTTCAGCGGCTTCACGGTGCTCAATGGCTTCGCCACCAACCCGACGGAGTTCGGCATCTGCCGTTTCATCGCCGGTCTGGGGATCGGCGGGGTCATGCCCAACGTGGTCGCCCTGATGAGCGAGTACGCGCCCAAGAAGATCCGCAGCACGCTGGTCGCCATCATGTTCAGCGGCTACTCGGTGGGCGGCATGCTCTCGGCAGGCCTGGGCATGGTCATGCTGCCAAGCTACGGTTGGCAATCGGTGTTCTTCGTCGCCGGCATCCCCCTGTTGCTGCTGCCCCTGATCATGAAGTTCCTGCCCGAGTCGGTGGGTTTCATGGTGAAGCAAGGCCGCAACCAGGAAGCTGCTGACGTGCTGTCCCGCGTGCAGCCTGGCTTCAAGCTGAAGGCCGGTGAACAACTGGAAGCCGCTGCCGGTGGCAAGGCCAAAGGCGGTAACGTGCTCGACCTGTTCCGCGAAGGCCGCGCTCTGCAAACCGTCATGCTGTGGGTCGCCTTCTTCTGCTGCCTGCTGATGGTGTACGCCCTGGCTTCGTGGCTGCCCAAGCTGATGACCAAGGCCGGCTACGGTCTGGGTTCGAGCCTGAGCTTCCTGCTGGTGCTGAACTTCGGCGCCATCTTCGGGGCCGTCGGTGGCGGCTGGCTGGGTGACAAGTTCAACATGCCTCGCGTTCTCATGGCTTTCTGCGCCATCGCGGCCGCTTCGCTGTGCCTGTTGGGCTTCAAGAGCTCGACCGGCGTGCTCTACACCCTGATCGCCATCGCAGGTGCCACCACCATCGGCACGCAGATCCTGTTGTACGCCCTGGGCGCCCAGTTCTACAGCATGTCCATCCGCTCCACCGGCCTGGGTTGGGCCTCGGGCATCGGTCGCAACGGCGCCATCGTCGGCCCCATCCTGGGTGGCGCACTGATGGCCGCTGAACTGCCGCTGCAGGCCAACTTCCTGGCCTTCGCCATCCCCGGCGCCATCGCCGCCGTGGCCATGACGGTGTTCAGCCTGCGCGAGCAAGCTCGCCACCGTCAGCACACGGCACAGTTGCGCACCCAGTCCGCGACCACCGCTGCTTAAGGGATAACACGCAAAAAAGGGGCGCCACCGGAAGGTGAGCGCCCCTTTTGTCGTGACAACTTTGAACAGAGTTCGTGCATTTTTGACGCAGCGTTGCTCAAAACACCTCGTGCAATCTTGTCAAAAGTCATTTATGCTGCAATGCAACATGCTCGATATCAGAGGCATGCTTTTCGACGACACCGACACCCGAAGGTCACGCCATGCTCTACCAACTCTACGAAACCAACCGCGCCTGGCTCAGCCCTTTCTCTGAGTTTGCCAGTGCCGCCTCCAAGCTCTACAGCAACCCGCTGTCGCCCTTTGCGCACCTGCCTTCCTCGCACCGCTTTTCGGCGGGTTTCGATCTGGCCAGTCGCCTGACCAAAGAGTACGAAAAGCCGGAATTCGACATCAACCAGGTGACGGTCGATGGCGTGGATGTCGTGATCCAGGAAAAGATCGTCGAGAGCAAGCCCTTCTGCCGCCTGCTGCGCTTCAAGCGCTTCACCGACGACGCCGCCATGCTCACCAAGATGCGTGACCAGCCCTCGGTGCTGGTGGTGGCCCCCTTGTCCGGTCACCACGCCACGCTGCTGCGCGACACCGTGCGCACCCTGCTGCAAGACCACAAGGTCTACATCACCGACTGGATCGACGCCCGCATGGTGCCGCTGGAAGAAGGTGCCTTCCACCTCGACGACTACGTCAACTACGTGCAGGACTTCATCCGCAAGGTGGGCCCGAACGTGCACGTGATCTCGGTGTGCCAACCCACGGTGCCGGTGCTGGCAGCCGTCTCCCTGATGGCCAGCCGCGGCGAACCCACGCCCCTGACCATGACCATGATGGGCGGCCCCATCGACGCCAGCCGCTCGCCCACGGCCGTGAACAACCTGGCCACCAACAAGTCCTTCTCGTGGTTTGAGAACAACGTGATCTACAAGGTGCCGCAGAACTACCCCGGTGCTGGCCGTGAGGTCTACCCTGGCTTCCTGCAGCATACTGGCTTCGTGGCCATGAACCCCGACCGCCACGCGACCTCTCACTACGACTACTTCCTCGACCTGATCCGCGGCGACGACGACAACGCCGAGGCCCACCGCAAGTTCTACGACGAGTACAACGCCGTGCTGGACATGCCTGCCGAGTACTATCTGGACACCATCCGCACGGTGTTCCAGGAATTCGCACTGGTGAAGGGCACCTGGGAAGTGCGCAACCCTGAAGGCAAGAAGGAGTTTGTGCGTCCGCAAGACATCACCACGACCGCCTTGCTGACCATTGAGGGCGAGCTCGACGACATCTCCGGTTCTGGCCAGACCCGTGCCGCACAAGACCTGTGCAGCGGCATCCCTGAAAAGGACAAGAAGCACTACGAAGTGGCGGGCGCCGGTCACTACGGCATTTTCTCGGGCCGTCGCTGGCGCGAGTTCGCCTACCCCGAGATCCGCGCCTTCATCCTGGCCCACAACCGTCCCTCTCAGGCCGATCAAGGTCAGGCCCTGAAGGGCATCGCCGCCTGATCCACCCGGGGCTTGTACACTGCGGCGCCATCATGGACGCCGAACAGATCAACGCCCTCTTGCCGCAGACGCAATGCACGCGCTGCGGCTACCCGGATTGCGCCAGCTACGCCCAGGCCATCGCCGAGGGGGATGCCGGTATCAACCAGTGTCCGCCCGGTGGAGCCGAGGGCGTTCGCCGTCTGGCGGCCCTCACCGGTCTGCCCGAGCTGCCACTGGATCCGGAGTTTGGCCTGGAAGGCCCACGGACCCTGGCCGTGATCGACGAAGCCTGGTGCATCGGTTGCACACTGTGCATCCAGGCCTGCCCGGTGGACTGCATCATCGGCACCAACAAGCAGTTGCATACCGTCATCGAAGACCAGTGCACCGGATGCGAACTGTGCCTGCCCGTCTGCCCGGTGGACTGCATCACCTTGGTGCCGGCTCACCCCGAACCAGCCCCCACCGGCTGGGCGGCCTGGTCGGCGACACAGGCCGATGACGCACGCGCCCGCTACACGTTTCGGTCAAAAAGGCTCATCCAGGCCAAAGCCGACAACGACGCCCGCCTGCTGGCCAAGGGCGAGCACAAGGCACAGGACCTGGCTGCCGCCTCCAAGCTCACCGACCCGGCGCAGCTCGATCACAAGCGCAGCATGATCGAAGCCGCCCTGGCCCGTGCCCGTGCAAGACGGGGACAAAGCTGAGGCAAACCCTGATATGGGGGTCATTCCCGTGTCATTCTGGGCGTGAAAAATGCATGCTATCGCCGTGAACAGCCAAAGCGCCGCTGTTCATGTATTGGAGAAGCCATGCGCGCCCTGATGAACCTCGCCATTGAACCCGCCCTCAAACTGTTTGAGGTCTCGACCCTGGTCGTGATCAACCCGTCACAGCAAGCTGTCCAACGTGTACTGAAGGTCATGGCCAACACGCCCATGGGCGCCGTCAAGATCGTGCGAGACCGTTACCCCCGTTCACGCCGCCACGAAGTGCTGTCCTGCATGGAGCTCGGCGCTGCTTTCTGATCTCTTGAAGACGCCGTCACCGACCTGATTTATTCTGTGGGTTGTCCGGCTGGATGCCATCGTGCGGCACCAGTCCCTCCTGATCAGAAAGGTTTGCGATGTCCGCGTCTCGATTCGCCCCCTCGCCCCTGGCCCGCCGCGCAGCCGGCCTCAGTTTGGCCATCGCCTTGGTCATGCCCCTGACGGGCTGCGGCTACAACGACTTCCAGCGTCTGGATGAAGCGACCAAGGCATCCTGGTCGGAAGTGCTCAACCAGTACCAGCGCCGCGCCGACCTGATCCCCAACATCGTCGCCACCGTCAAGGGTGAAGCCAACTTCGAGCAGGAAACCCTGACCAAGGTGGTGGAGGCGCGCGCCAAGGCCACCAGCATCCAGGCCACACCCGAGTTGATCAACAACCCCGAGGCCTTCGCCAAGTTCCAGCAAGCGCAAGGTGAACTGTCCGGCGCCCTGTCACGCCTGCTGGTGGTCAGCGAGAACTACCCCAACCTCAAAGCCAATCAGGGCTTCCAGGACCTGCGCATCCAGCTTGAAGGCACCGAGAACCGCATCACCGTGGCCCGTAACCGCTACATCGAGTCGGTGCAGGCTTACAACGTGCTGGCCCGCAGCTTCCCGACCAACCTGACGGCCATGGTCTTCAGCTACGCGCCCAAGCCCAACTTCACGGTGCAAAACGAAGCCCAGATTTCCGCGCCGCCCACGGTCGACTTCGGCAAGAAGTGAGGCCCGCCGTGCTGCGTCGGCTGGGCCTGCGCCCGTGGATGGACCTGCCGGGACGTCTGCTGGCGGGGCTGCTGAGCCTGGTTTTCGTCCTGACGCTCTGGGGGGTGGCGCCTGTCGCCTGGGCGCAGGTGAACATCACGACCGGCGCTGGGGGCGTGCTGCCCGTGCCGGCCCTGAGCGCCCGCGTCATCGACCAGACCGGTACCCTGACGGCCGAGCAGGTACGTGCCTTGAGCGACCAACTACAGGCGCTGGAGACACAGCGCGGCTCCCAGGTGGTCATCCTCATGGTGCCCACCACCCAGCCTGAAGACATCGCCGCCTATGCGCAGCGCGTGGGTGACAGCTGGAAGATCGGGCGCCGCGAGGTGGGCGATGGCCTGTTGATCGTTGTGGCGCTGCAAGATCGGCGCATGCGCATCGAGGTCGCCAAGACGCTGGAAGGCGCCATCCCCGACCTGATGGCCAGCCGCATCATCGAACGCACGCTCAAACCTGCTTTCCAGGCCGGTGCGTATGCCGACGGACTCTCCAAGGCCATCGACCAGATCGACAAGCTGATTGCCGGTGAAGGCCTGCCTGAACCCACCGCGGACCGGGGACGCGCCGAGGGCTTTGACCTGAATGACCTGCTCGTGTTCGGCCTGATGGGCGTGCCCGTGCTGTTCGGCGTGTTGAGCGCGGTGCTCGGCCGTAAAGCCGGCGCACTGGGCACCGGTCTGATCGGCGGTGGTCTGGCCTGGTGGCTGACCGCCAGCGTGCTGCTGGGTGTGGTGGCCGCCGTGCTGGCCGTCGTCCTGGCGCTGTCGCTGGGCCATGGCGGGCGCGGGCGTGGCGGTTGGGGCGGCCCGCCGGGAGGCTTCGGGGGTGGCGGTTTCGGAGGCGGTGGAGGAGGCTTTTCCTCGGGCGGCGGAGGCAATTTTGGAGGCGGTGGCGCCTCGGGACGCTGGTGAGGGCAGCACGATGAACACACTGATCCGATGGCTGCGCCACCTGTGGCTGGACGCTGCCGACAGCCGGCGCTGTTTGACCCACGCCGGGCTGCAACGCCTGGAAGAGGCTGTGACCCGCAGCGAGGCGCGCCACCTGGGCGAATTGCGCGTGTGCGTGGAAGGCGGTCTGGACTTGGCCCATCTGTGGCGCGGCGTGGATGCCCGTGACCGTGCACTCGACCTGTTCAGCCAGTTGCGCGTGTGGGACACCGAACACAACAACGGCGTGCTGATCTATCTGTTGTTGGCAGATCGCCGCATCGAGGTACTGGCCGACCGAGGTCTGGCCCGGTTGGTGCCTGAAAGCCAATGGCGCGCCCTGGTGACCGAGCTGTCACACGCCCTGCGCGATCAATCCGTGGAAGATGGCCTCATGCAGGCCATTGCCCGGGTGTGCGAGCTGCTGCGCATGCACCACCCAGCCTCTCCTCAGGTGCGTCGAGCCAATGAACTGCCGAACAGCATCATGCTGATTTGAGGGGTCGGCTCAGCAGGGGCCAAGCCCTATGATGCGTGGCATTGCCATCCACCCAAGGGGAGCCGTCCAGTGAACTGCCGTCCAACGCGCCAAGTGATCACCACGCTCGGCTTCGTCCTGACCATGGCCGCCATGGGCAGCCAGGCCGCATCCATTGACTACAGCTTCAGCACCGGCACCGTTGCGGTAGGCAGCAATGCCCAGATCGCTGCCTTGCTGGGCGACAACGCCACGGTCAGTGGCAGCTTCACCTACGACACGGCCGGCGCCACCTATGCAGGCAACACCGGCGCCTTGGGTTTGGGGGGCAATGCCGAGTTGTACCTTCGGGCCACGTCGAACATCGTCGGGACTGTGGGCGGTTTCTCGTTTTCAGATGCCACCGGCGGTATCGCCCTGAGCAACGACAATCCCGCACCTTACCCCTACCTGGACACCCTGCAGATGGGCGCCGATCTGTCGCCAGCGCTGGGCAGCAATCAGACGCCCTCTCAAGTGCCCCGCAATCTGGTGTACTTCGAGACCGGGGGCTACCGCCTGCACAACGTGCGCTTGCTGTGGCTGAGTGGACAGGGGGGTGCAGGCGATTTCCTGAGCGGCACGGATCTGCCAGCGCAGTTGCCCACCGACCTCAGCGGCCGACTGGCCCTGGACTTCGTGCTGAGCAGCGACCCCACGAACCTGGCCAACACGCCGTACTACAGTCGTACGGTGTTCTTTGACGGCCTGGTGCTGTCCCCCGTTCCGGAGCCCTCGGCTTTTGCGCTCTCCCTGACAGGTCTGGTCGGCATGGGGCTGTTGGCGAGCTGGCGCCGACGTCAGAGCTGAACAACGTCACAGGGCAGACTCACGTCGTCATGACCACAGCGATGAAAAAGGCCGACATCGAGCAGATGTTCTCCACCCTCCAAGCCGCCAACCCGCACCCGGAAACCGAGCTGGAGTACAGCACCCCCTTCGAGCTGTTGACCGCCGTGCTGCTGTCGGCCCAGGCCACCGACGTGGGCGTCAACAAGGCCACCCGCAAACTCTACCCGGTGGCCAACACGCCACAACAGATCCTCGACCTGGGGCTGGACGGCCTGTGCGAGTACATCAAGACCATTGGGCTGTACAAAAGCAAGGCCAAGCACCTGCTGGAGACCTGCCGCATCCTGATCGAGCAGCATGGGGGCGAGGTGCCGCGCACGCGCGAGGCGCTGGAAGCCCTGCCTGGCGTGGGCCGTAAGACCGCCAACGTGGTGCTCAACGTGGCGTTTGGCGAGCCGACCATGGCGGTGGACACACACATCTTCCGCCTGGGCAACCGCACCGGCCTGGCCCCCGGCAAGACGCCGCTGGAAGTGGAGCAGAAGCTGCTCAAGCGCATCCCGGCCGAGTACCTGCAGCACGCCCACCACTGGCTGATCCTGCACGGGCGCTATGTGTGCCAGGCGCGCAAACCGCGCTGCTGGGAGTGCAGTGTCTCCAACTGGTGCAAGTTCAAACCCAAGACCGCTGCGCCGACCTGAGGGCACCAAGCTGCGCAAGCTCAGAGCGCCCTCAATCAGACTCACGTTGGCCTACCCGCTCAAGCCTTCGCGGATCGTCGGATAGCGCAAGGCCACCCGCAGCTCGGTTTTCAGGCGCTGGTTGCGCAGGCGGCGTGACTCGCCCATGAAGGACAGCTGCATCGGGCTGAGCTGCTGTGCCGCTTCGGCCCGCGACAAGCGGGGCGCGCGCGGGAGGCCGAAATGGTCGGCCACCCAGTCGAAGTAATCGCCCATGCGCAGCTCGGTGTCGTCGCACACGTGCACGACGCGGCCGGGCCGACCTCGCCACAGCGCCGCCACGCACGATCGCGCCAGGTCATCCGCGTGGATGTGGTTGGTGTAGACATCGTCCTCAGGGCGCAGCAAGGGGCTGCCACGACGCACACGCTCACGCGGATCGCCACCTTCACGGTCGAGCGCATAGATGCCCGGGATGCGCAGCAGGCTCACACGCGTGCCCCAGCGCGGCGATTGCTGGCGCCCCCACCAACGCAGGCGCGCTTCGGCGTCCACCCGGCGACGTCCTCGGTCGGTGGCCGGTTGCACGGTGCGCGTCTCGTCCAGCCAGGCACCGCCCGCATCGCCATAGACCCCCGAGGTGCTGCCGTACACCAAAGACTTCACACCGCCACGCCGCGCCAGCGCTTGCAAGAGGCGCGCGGTGCGCGGGTCCTGGCTGCCGGAGGACGGCGGCGGCGCCAGATGCAGCACCCGCGTGGCCAGACCCGACAAGCGCGCCAGCGAGCGCGCATCGTCCAGATTGCCCACCAAGGGCACCAGCCCCTGCGCCCGCAAGGCCGGCACACGCTCAGCTTGCGAGGTCAAGGCCAGCACCCGGCACCGGGGCTGCAGCAGCTGGGCGGCGCGCTGCCCCACATCGCCACAGCCCACGATGAGCACACGGGTTTGACGAAATCGGGCATGACGCGAAGGCTGAGGCTGGAACATGGCGGGTCTGAGCGAAAATCCAGCTTGAGATTCTGAGGCCTTCGCATTTGTCCCTCTGCACAGGAGGTCTCAGTCGCCCTGTCTTCGTCCGGAGTGTGAGTCCATCATGAGTTTTTCCGTCGCCATCCAGCCCAGTGGCCGCAGCTTCACCATGGAGGCCAACGAAACGGTGCTGGGCGCTGCGATCAACGCCGGCATCGGCCTGCCCTATGGCTGTAAGGACGGCGCCTGCGGTTCGTGCAAGTGCAAGCTGGTGTCGGGCCAGGTCAGCCACGGCTCCCACCAGGACAAGGCTCTGAGTGCCGCCGAAGCGGCCGCCGGCTACCTGCTGACCTGCTGCGCCAAGCCCGAGAGCGACCTCGTCATCGAAGCCCGGCAGGTCGTGGCCCTGGGCGACCACCCGCCCGTCAAGATGCCCACGCGTGTGACCCGCCTCACCCGCGTCGCGCCCGATGTGATGGTGCTGCGCCTGCAACTGCCGGCCAACAACAGCTTTGGCTTTCGCGCCGGCCAGTACATCGAGTTCATCCTGAAAGACGGCCAGCGCCGCAGCTACTCGATGGCCAACGCCCCGCACGCCGTCAAGGAAGCCGGACCGGAAGGCATTGAGCTGCACATCCGCCACATGCCGGGCGGCCTGTTCACCGATCAGGTGTTCAGCACGCTGAAAGAGAAAGACATCCTGCGCGTGGAAGGCCCGTTTGGCACCTTCTTCCTGCGCGAAGACTCCGAGCGTCCCATCGTGCTGCTGGGCTCGGGCACCGGCTTCGCGCCGCTCAAGGCCATCATCGAGCACATGCGCCACGCCGGCATCAGCCGCCCGACCACGCTGTACTGGGGCTGCCGCAGCCGGGCCGATCTCTACCTGCACGACTGGGCGCAGCAACAGGCCGCCGAGCTGCCCTGGCTCAGCTACGTGCCGGTGCTGTCCGACGCCAAGCCGGAAGACGCGTGGACTGGCCGAACCGGTTTCGTTCACCAGGCCGTGCTGGCCGACCTGCCTGACCTGTCGGCCCACGAGGTTTACGCCTGCGGAGCCCCGATCATGGTGCAATCGGCACGCCAGGACTTCACCACGCAGGCCGGCCTGCCCGAAGAGTTCTTCTACGCCGACGCCTTCACCAGCGAGGCCGACAAGCACGGCGCTTGAGCACTCCGCGCGCTCAAGCCCTTCCAACCCTTTCACGGAGTTGCCATGTCCTACGACTCGAACAACATCTTCGCCAAGATCCTGCGCGGCGAGATCCCCTGCATCAAGCTGTACGAAGACGCCCACACGCTGGCCTTCATGGACATCATGCCGCAGGCCGAAGGCCACGCGCTGGTGATCCCGAAGGAGCCGGCCGTGACCTTGTTCGAGCTGTCGGATGCAGCCGCGCAGGCCTGCTTGGCCACCGTGCGCAAGATCGGCAACGCGCAGAAGAAGGGTTTGGGTGCCGAAGGCGTGGTGCTGATGCAGCTCAATGGCGAAGGCGCCGGCCAGACTGTGCCGCACTTTCACATCCACGTGATTCCCGGCTCGATCGCCGACCTGCGCAAGCCGCACGCCACGCACATGGCCGATCCGGCCCACCTCAAAACGGTGGCCGACAAGATCGTGGCCGCGCTGGCCTGATCTGGCCGAACAGCGCTCGGAGCGGGCGCGCCACGCCCCTCAGGTCCGTGGCATGAAGCCGGTTTGCAGGGCATGCGCCCACTCGGCCCGCCCTCGCTGACGCGCCAACTCGGCCATGGCCACGTGCGGGTAGGGAACGGCCAGCAAGGACACCGTCCACGCCGCACCGCAGCGCTCGACGATGGCGTAGCGGGCGTCGGGTGAACCCATCTCCACCCGGTGGTGCATCGGCTGGACATCGTCATAGGCCGGCCGCCCGACACTGCCGGGATTGACCACCCAGGCACCGGTGGCACTGCGCATCACCCGCGGCACATGGGTGTGGCCACAGGCAATCAGACTGGCCTGCACCACGTCCATCTGCGAACCCAGTCGTTCGCTCAACTCGGCCTGCGTGGCCATGCGCACGACGCCCTGCCCGTCGCCCACCGGCTGCACGGTCTCCATCAGGTAAGCCGCGTCGCTGCGAGGGGTGGCGTGACACAGGAACACTTCGTCCGACCACGCATGCCAGGGACGCTGCGCGGCCATCCAGGCCCGCTCGGCCTCGCCCAGTTGCGCACTGGCATGGCCGTCCGACGCCCCTTGCTGGTCCAGCGGGGTCTGCAACATCTGGCGTTCATGGTTGCCTGCCAGGCTGAACCAGCCTTCGGCCATCAGGCATTGCGCCGTCTCCTTCGGCAGCAGGGGGCCGGAAAGGCTGTCACCGAGGTTGAGCACCGCATCCACCCCCCGGCGGCGAATGTCGGCACGCACGGCCTCCAGCGCGGCCAGATTGCCATGGATGTCGGAGACCAGGGCCAGGCGCATGGCTCACACGGGGATCTCGGCCTCGACCAGCAAGGCGAGCAAGGCCAGCGACTCCTGCCAGCCCACATGACAGTCTTCGGGCGGAATGGCCTCCGGGATGCCCTCCTGCACGATGCTCAGTTCGGTGCCGCACGACACGTGTGTGAAGTTCACCGTCACCCGCATGGCGCCGGGCAGGCCTGCGTCATCGAACGCATCGGTGTGACAGATGCGGGTGTAGGGCAGCAACTCCAGGTACTCACCGCCGAACGAATGCGTCTGACCCGTGGCGAAGTGCGTGAACGACATCCGAAAGCGACCGCCGACCCGTGCGTCCAGCTCATGGACCTCACCGGTGAAGCCATGGGGTGGCAACCACTTGACCATCGCCTGCGGATCGAGGAAGGCGCGGTAGACGCGCTCAGGCGGCGCACGCAGCACACGGTGAAGGCGAACGGTATGGCCTGACATGGCGGCTCCTTCGTTGGCCTCACAAGGCCTGACGCTGCAGCCTACCCCGCCCGCCACGCAGGGTCAAGACGGCGACGGCACCGCCCGCCCCGAGGCTTCAACCGCCCAGATAAGCCGCCTGCACCTGCGGATTGCCCAGCAACTCCCTCGCCGGACCCGACAGAACGCACTCACCCGAGTCGAGCACATAGGCCCGGTCGGCCAGCTCCAGCGCGCGGTGGGCGTTCTGCTCGACCAGCAGCACGGTCACGCCCTGCTGCGACACGTCGCGCACCACCTCGAAGATCGTGTCCACCATGATGGGCGACAGGCCCATCGAAGGCTCGTCCAGCAGCAACAGCTTGGGGCGCGCCAGCAGCGCTCGCCCCATGGCCAGCATCTGCTGCTCGCCGCCCGACAAGGTGCCGGCCAGCTGCTTGTGACGCTCTTTCAAACGCGGGAAGCGCTGGTACACCGCCGCAATGTCGGCCTCCACCTCGCCGTCCTTGCGCAGGTAGGCGCCCATGCGCAGGTTCTCGTCGATGGTCATGCGCGCGAAGATGCCGCGGCCTTCGGGCACCATCACCAGGCCCTGGCTGACCAAGTCCCACGGGCCTTGGCCGATCAGGCTCTGGCCCTGGTAGCGCACCTCACCCGACTGGGGCTTGAGCAGGCCGCAGATGGCCTTGAGCGTCGTGGTCTTGCCCGCGCCGTTGGCGCCGATCAGGCTGACCAACTCGCCCGGATGCAGCACCATGTCCAGGCGCTTGACCGCCTGGATGCCGCCATAGGCCACATGCAGATCGCGCACGGCCAGCAAGGGCTCAGCAGCGCTCGAAGAAACAGAAACAGCAGCAGACAACGTCATCGCAAGGCACTCAAGCAGGCTGGTGGGACTGGCCCAGGTAGGCCGCGATCACAGCGGGATCGCGCTGCACGTCGGCTGGCAGCCCATGGGCAATGCGCCGCCCCTGGTCCAGCACCGTCACCTGGTCGCACAGGCCCATCACCAGCTTCACATCGTGTTCGATCAGCAGCACGGCACGCCCCTGGGCGCGGATGCGCTCGATCAGTTCACGCAGTTGCACCTTCTCGGTGGCGTTCATGCCGGCCGCAGGTTCGTCCAGCGCCAGCAGCTTGGGCTCGGTCGCCAGGGCGCGGGCAATCTCCAGGCGACGTTGGTCGCCGTAGCTCAGCGTGCGCGCGGTCTGGTGGTGCTTGCCCGACAGGCCGACGAAATCCAGCAAGGCCTGGGCATCGCGGGTGATCAGGGCTTCTTCGTGCATGAAGGCGCGCGTGCGCAGCAGGGCCTGCCACCAGCCCACTTTCGTGCGCACATGGCGCCCCACCCGCACATTGTCCAGCGCCGACATGTCGGCAAACAGGCGGATGTTCTGGAAGGTGCGCGCGATGCCGGCCTGCGCCACCTTGTGCACCTCGGTCGGTCGGTAGGCGCGACCCGCCAGCGTGAAGCGACCCCGGTCGGCCGGCACCAGCCCGGTGATCACATTGAAGAAGGTGGTCTTGCCTGCGCCGTTCGGGCCGATCAGGCCATGCACCTGTCCGGGCTCGATGGTGAGCTCGACCTCGCTGAGCGCCTGCAAACCGCCAAAGCGTTTGGACACGCCGGACACCGTCAACAGAGGGTTGCTCATGCGCGACCTCCCTTGGCCTCACCCGGGATCAGGCGATCTTCCGGGTTCGGAGAGGGCCACAGGCCCCGTGGCCGCGCCAGCATGATGCCGATCATGGCCAGCGCGATCAGCAACTGGCGAAGGATGGATGCATCCAGGCGGCCATCCGTGAGCGCTTGCAAGGGCCCCGCCACATGGCGCAGCACCTCGGGCAAGGCGGCCAGCAGGAAGGCGCCCAGGATGACGCCGGGGATGTGCCCCAGTCCGCCCAGCACCACCATGGCCACCACCAGCACCGACTCTTGCAGGCTGAACGATTCGGGCGAAACAAAACCCTGGAAGCTGGCGAACAGCACCCCGGCCACGCCACCGAACATGGCTCCCAGGCCGAAGGCCAGCAGCTTGAGGTTGCGCGTGTTCAGGCCCATGGCCTTGGCCGCGATCTCGTCTTCACGGATGGCGATCCAGGCGCGGCCCAGGCGCGAGTCGTGCAGGCGCAGGCTGATGACCACGGCCAGCACCACCACCGCCAGGAACAGGTAGTAGTACAGCGTGACCGAGTACAGCGTGAAGCCCCCGATGTGCAGCGACTCGCCCAGGCTCAAAGGCCCGATGTGGATGGGCTCGATGCTGCTGATGCCCTTGGGGCCGTTGGTGATGTTGACCGGCGCATCCAGATTGTTCATGAACACGCGGATGATTTCGCCAAAGCCCAGCGTGACGATGGCGAGGTAGTCACCACGCAGCTTGAGCGTGGGGGCGCCCAGCAGCACCCCGGCCATCGCCGCCACAGCCGCCCCCAGCGGAATGGCGGCCCAGATGGGCAGGTGCAGGCCGTTGGGGAACATGGCCGCCACGGCCGGCAGGTTCTCGACCAGGTGTGGCGACGCCAGCAGCGCGAACAGATAGGCGCCCACCGCATAGAAGGCGATGTAGCCCAGGTCCAGCAGGCCGGCAAAGCCCACCACGATGTTCAGTCCCAGCGCCAGCAGGATGTAGAGCAAGGCGGTGTCGATGATGCGCACCCAGGCTTCGCCCACGCCTTGCAAGGCCAAGGGCAGGATGGCCAGGGCCACGGCGCTGATCAGGAAAACGTGCAAACGGTTCTTCAACATGGCTCGACCTTTACCCATCACGCCCGGTCGGCCACGCGCTCACCCAGCAGGCCGCGCGGTCGCAAGGTCAGCACCAGGATCAGCACCGCGAAAGCGAAGATGTCCTGGTAGTGGCTGCCCAGCACGTCGCCCGTCAGCTCACCGATGTAGCCCGCGCCCATCGCCTCGATGACGCCGAGCAGCACCCCGCCCACCATGGCCCCGCCCAGGTTGCCGATGCCACCAAACACCGCTGCCGTGAACGCTTTGAGGCCGGGCAAGAAGCCCATGGTGTGCTGCACCGAGCCATAGTTGGCGGCCCACATCACCCCGGCCAGGGCGGCCAGCGCTGCGCCGATGATGAAGGTGGCCGAGATGACCTTGTCGGGCTGCACACCCATCAACTGCGCCACCTTCGGGTTCTCGGCCGTGGCGCGCATGGCGCGACCCAGCTTGGTGCCATGGATCAGCGCCAGCAGTCCTGCCATGGTCAGCGCCGTCACCACCAGGATCAGAATCTGCACCAGGTTGATCGTGGCGCCCATGAACTCATAGGGCTCGTCATTGAGCAGGATGGGATAAGGCTTGTAATCGGGCTTCCAGATGATCATGGCCATCGTCTGCAGCAGCAGCGACATGCCCATGGCCGTGATCAGCGGCGCCAGTCGGGGCGCATTGCGCAGCGGCCGATAGGCCAGTTTCTCGATCGCGTAGTTCAGCGCCATGCACACGGCCATGGCCGCCATCAGCGACAGGCTCAGCAGCACCCAGCCGGGCCAGCCGGTGTCGCCCAGCAGGGTGACCACCGTCCAGCTCACCAGCGCCCCCACCATCAGCACCTCGCCGTGGGCGAAGTTAATGAGGTTCACGATGCCGTACACCATGGTGTAGCCCAGGGCCACGAGCGCATACATGCTGCCCAGCACCAGGCCATTGATCAGTTGTTGAATGAAGATGTCCACGATCCGTGAGGCATGCAAAAAGCCCGCCAGGCAGGTCGAAACCAGCAGGCGGGCAGTGTCGAAATCAAACGGCTGGGATTATCGGCCATTCACAGGGTGACACCCCTGGGGGATCACCCTTCTTCCGCGGTGATTCACAGGGGCAGGCGGTACTTCAGCATCCCCAGGAACTGCGAGACCATGCGGCGCTTGAGGCCCGTGTAAGGTGGGTAGAACAGCATCTTGGCGGCGTTGATCGAGCCACCCTTGAGCACGCCACGCTCGTGCGAGAAGGTCTTGAAGCCGAACTCGCCGTGGGCGTTGCCGATGCCGGAGTTGTTGACCCCGCCGAACGGCAGGTTGCCCTGCGCGTAATGCAGCACCACCTGGTTGATGGCCACACCACCCGAGCTGGTCTGCGCCAGGATGCGGCGCGTACGCGCCTTGTCCTGGCTGAACACATACAGCGCCAGCGGCTTGGGGCCTTCGTTGATCTGGCGCACCACCTCGTCCACGTTGCGGAAGGTCAGGATGGGCAGCAGCGGGCCAAAAATCTCTTCCGACATGATGGCCGCGTCGCGGGGCACCTGATCGAGCAGCGTCGGCGCGATGTAGCAGCCCGCCACGTCCACCTCGCCACCGGTCAGGGTGCGCGCGCCCTTGGCCACGGCGTCTTGCAGCAGCCCGGCAATGCGCTGGGTGTGACGCTGGTTGATCACGCCCGTCAGGTCGCGGCAGGCACGTTGCGCCTCGGGCGTGGCGCCATAGCGCTCGGCCAGCACCTTGCGGCATTCGGCCACGAAGCGATCTTTCACGCTCTCGTGCACGAACACGTGGTCGGGCGCCACACAGATCTGACCACAGTTGGTCAGCTTGCCCCACAGCATCACCTCGGCGGCGTTGCGCACGTTGGCCGTCTCATCGACGATCACCGGCGACTTGCCCCCCAACTCCAGCGTGACACTGGTGAGGTGCTTGGCCGCCGCTGCCATCACCACCTTGCCCACGGCCGGTGAGCCGGTGAAGAAGATGTGGTCGAACGGCAACTCCAGCAGCGCCGTGGACGTGGGCAAGCTGCCCTCGAACAGGGCCACTTCGTTGGACGGGAAGGTGTCGGCAATGACCTGGGCCATCACGGCGCTGACCGAGGGCGTCATCTCCGAAGGCTTGAGGATGACGGTGTTGCCGGCCGCCAGTGCCGACACCAGCGGGCCGAAACACAGGTTGAGCGGAAAGTTCCACGGCGCGATGATCAGGCAGCGGCCCCGCGGCTGGTACTCGATCCAGCTTTCGGTGAACAAGGTGCCGATGGTGGGGCGAACGCGCTTGGGCTGGGCCCATTTTTTCAGCGAGCCAATGGTGTGGCGGATCTCTTCGAGCACCGGCATGAACTCGGTGCCGTCGACCTCGATGGCGGGCTTGCGGTAGTCCTTCTCGAAAGCCGCATAGAAATCGGCGCGGCGGGCCAGCATGGCCTCGCGCAGCTTCTTCAAGCGCGCAATGCGCTCGGCAAGCGTCGATTCGCGCCAGGCCAGCGACGTGGCCAGTTGCGAGTCGAAGACCCGACGGATGTCGGCGGGATCGGACTCCCCGGTCTTGGGATCGACAAGGTGCATCACAGGTCGGGTCATGAGAACTCCAGGTTCAACGATCGAGATCAGGCCACATCAGGATGGGAGACCCACCCGCCGAGATCAGGCCTTCTTGGTTTTGGCAGGGACGGCCTTTTTGACGGCCGCTTTCTTGGCTGGGGCCTTGTTGGCGACCACAGCCTTCGGCGTCGCGGCCTTTTTGGCGGGCACCTTCTTGGCTGGGGCCGACTTCACCGCCGTCTTGGTGGCGGTGGCCTTCTTCGCCGCTGCGGGTTTGGCCACCACGGGGGTCGTCGGCTTGGAAGCGGCCTTCTTCACAGGTTTCACCGGCGCCTCGGTCGCCGCAGCCGGTTTCGCCGGAGCCTTTGCGGGCGCTTTTGCAGGTGCCTTCACCGTCGGCAACTTCACCGCGACCTTCTTGGCGATTGCGGGGGACACTGCCTTCTTGGCTGTCGGCACACGCACGCCCTCGGCGCTCAGACCGGCACGGATCAGACGTTCGGTCAGGGCATTCAGGTCCCCGCCCTCTTGCTCAGCCAGGGCACGCAGGCGCTGCACCAACTCATCCTTGAGCTTGCAGGCGAACGGCACCAAGCCCGCCGCCTGGTCCAGTCGACGCTGCTCGCGGCGATCGGGCACCGCGGTCGAGGCCACGCCAAAGCGCGTCGGCACCGGGGCCTTCTGCACGCCTTCGCGCAGCTTGATGGCTTTGTTCTTTTCCAGGTCGGTTTTCTTCATGCTCATGGCGAGGCGGTCCCCTCACGGGACAAAATAGAGGTCGGGCACGCGGATCGCACCGTATCTGAAAACAGCGTGATCCACAATCCCGAGATTGTGCACGGTGAAACCCCTCTTGTGCCCTCGTCCATCCCCCTGACAACCCTGAATCGCCCCCCACCATGCCCCTGCAACAGATCACCTTTCCCCTGCGTGGCGAATTCATCACCCTGGACCGCCTGCTCAAGGCCTGCGGCCTCGCCGAAAGCGGCGGACGCGCCAAGACCATGGTGGCCGAAGGCATGGTGCAGGTTGATGGCCGCGACGAGCTGCGCAAGACGGCCAAGATCCGCGGCGGTCAGGTGGTGAGCCTGCACGGTGCCCGCATCAAGGTGCTGCCCGATCCTGATCTGGATCAGGTTTCCCCCGACAACGGGGATTGACCCGAGGCCACGCCTCGCCACTTGAGGCACGATGCAGGATTCCCACAAGGAGAAAACCGATGCCGAACATCTACGCGCAAGACCTGCCCAAAAACGACGCCAACTTTGCAGCCTTGACCCCGTTGCTGTACCTGGAGCGCTCGGCGCTGGTCTACCCTGACCGCCTGGCCATCGTCCACGGCGCCCTGCGCCAGACCTGGTCACAGACTTACACACGCTGCCGCCAGCTCGCCAGCGCCTTGCAACGGCACGGCATCGGCAAAGGTGACACGGTGGCCGTGATGCTGCCCAACACCCCCCCGATGGTCGAAGCGCACTTCGGCATCCCCATGTCGGGTGCCGTGCTCAACACGCTCAACACCCGCCTGGACGCTGAAGCACTGGCCTTCATGCTCGACCACGGCGAAGCCAAGGCCGTCATCGTCGACCCCGAATTTGCCGCGGTCATGAGCCGCGCGCTGGCGATGCGCCAGTCCACCCACCCGGTACTGGTGATCGACACCGAAGATGCGCTGTACGCCGGCACGGTGCAACGCATCGGCAGCCAGACCTACGACGACTTCGTGGCCAGCGGTGACGCGAACTTCGCCTGGCAGCTGCCCGAGGACGAGTGGGACGCCATCAGCCTGAACTACACCTCGGGCACCACCGGCAACCCCAAGGGCGTGGTCTACCACCACCGCGGCGCGGCGCTCAACGCCATCTCCAACATCCTGGAGTGGGACATGCCCAAGCACGCCGTCTACCTGTGGACGCTGCCCATGTTCCATTGCAACGGCTGGTGCTTCCCCTGGACGGTGGCCGCGCGGGCCGGCGTCAACGTCTGCCTGCGCCGTGTTGACCCCAAGGCCATCTTCGACGCTATCCGGGCTCACAAAGTGACCCACCACTGCGCCGCGCCCATCGTGCTGTCGGCCATGATCGCCGCGCCGGACGCGCTCAAGCAGGGCATCACCCACCAAGTCAAGAGCATGGTGGCCGGAGCCGCGCCCCCCGCCGCCATGATCGAAGGCATGGAACAACTGGGCTTTGACCTCACCCACGTGTACGGCCTGACCGAGATCTACGGCCCCGCCTCGGTGTGCGTGAAGCACGAAGCCTGGGATGCGCTGGACGTGGGCGAGCGTGCCCGCCTGAACGCTCGCCAAGGCGTGAACTACCACCTGCAGCGCAACGTCACCGTAATGGACACGATGACCATGCAGCCCGTTCCCGCTGATGGCGAGACCATGGGCGAAATCATGTTCCGCGGCAACATCACGATGAAGGGCTACCTCAAGAACCCCAAGGCCACGCAAGAGGCCTTTGCCGGCGGCTGGTTCCACACCGGCGACCTGGCGGTGATGTACCCCGATGGCTACGTCAAGATCAAGGACCGCAGCAAGGACATCATCATCTCGGGCGGCGAGAACATCTCGTCCATCGAGGTGGAAGACGTGCTCTACCGCCACCCCGCCGTGATGGCCGCCGCCGTGGTCGCCAAGCCCGACCCGAAGTGGGGCGAGACGCCGTGCGCCTTCATCGAACTGAAGGCCGGTGCCCAAGTCACCGCCGAAGACATCGTGGCGCACTGCAAGGCCCACCTGGCCGGCTTCAAGGTGCCCAAGGCTGTGGTGTTTGGCGAGCTGCCCAAGACCTCGACCGGCAAGATCCAGAAGTACGAGCTTCGCAAGGTGGCTGGCTCGGCCGATGCCATCGACGTCTGAGGTCCGCCGCGTGAACATGCCTTCCTTGAAAGACCAGGTCAGCGCCGAAGAATGGCAGTTGCGCGTGGACTTGGCCGCCGCCTACCGGCTGGTGGACCTGTATGGCTGGAGCGATCTGGTCTTCACCCACATCTCGGCGCGCATCCCGGGGCCCGAGCACCATTTCCTGATCAACCCCTACGGGCTGATGTTCGACGAGATCACGGCCTCCAGCCTGGTCAAGGTGGACTTGCAGTGCAACAAGGTGATGGACTCGCCCTTCCCGGTCAACCCGGCGGGCTTCAACATCCACAGCGCCGTCCACGAGGCACGCCACGACGTGGGCTGCGTGATGCACACCCACACAGTGGCGGGCGTGGCCGTGTCGGCACAGCGTGAGGGCGTCTTGCCCATCTCGCAGCAAAGCACCTTCGTGCTGAGCTCTCTGGCGTACCACGACTACGAAGGGGTGGCCTTCCGCGAGGAAGAGAAGCCCCGACTGCAGGCCGACCTGGGTGACAAGCGCTTCCTGATGCTGCGCAACCACGGCCTGCTGGTCGCCTCGCGCACCATCGCCGACGCCTTCCTGAACATGTACCTGTTCGAAAGCACCTGCCGCATCCAGCTGGCCGCCCAGTCGGGCGGGGCCGCCCTCACCGAGGTGGACCCTGGCATCATGTCGGGCGTGTCGCGCGCCAGCAAGGTGCAGACCGGCGGCCAGGGCGGCAACTTCGTGTGGCCGGCCCTGATCCGCAAACTGGACCGGGTGGACCCCAACTACAAGACATGAAGCAGTTCTGGATCGTGAGCGGCCTGGTGGTCGCAGCCTTGGGCGCCAGCGCCCTCATCGTGGGAGGCGGCATGTGGTCAGGCCAACACGATGCCCCCGCCGCCACCCACGACATGCCCTGGCAAGTGCAAGCCCTGCCTGGCGGTGGCAGTCAGGTGCTGGGCCTGACGCTGGGCGAGGCCTCTGCCGGCCGCAGTACCCTGGGCGACATCCAGCGTCGCTGGGGCGATGCGGTGCAGATTGCCATCGTGGCCGCGCCCAACGAGGTCGGCACGCTGGAAGCCTATGTGGACCCGATGCAGGCCGGCTTCATCAGCGGCAAGGCCATCATCACGGCCCACCTGCCGCCGGACGTCATCCAGGGCATGCGCGAGCGTGCCGTCAAAACGGAATACATGGGCGGCACCACGCGCAAGGCCACGCTCGCCAGCACCGACCTGGCCGAGGCCCTGAAAGCCCCGGTCACCGCCGTGAGCTTCATCCCCGCCGCCAATCTGGACGAAGCCATCATCCTGAGCCGCTTTGGCCAGCCCGCTGAGCGCGTGCGCAGCAACGGCCACCTGGTGCACTTCCTCTACCCCGACAAGGGGCTGGATCTGGCGCTCGACAGCGAAGGCAAGGAACTGCTGCAGTATGTGGCGCCCGCCGAGTTCGAGCGCCTGCGTCAGCCTTTGCTGGCCGCAGCATCGGCCGCTGCTTCAGGCGCCTCCGCCCCTGCCGCGCCTTGATCAGGCCGGCGCCCCGGTCTTCCGACCCGGGCGGGCCCTCGGCCTGGCGGGCTCAACCGCCCGCCATCACGTACCCGCCATCACTTGCCTGAATAACGGGCCTTGATCTCACCGATCTCACGGTCCTTGGCCTCCCACAGACCCTGCACCCAGGTCTGGATGGTGGCGCGGCTGGGGGCCTGGCCTCTCTCGTCCACCAGCACTTCCTTGGGAATCTTCACTTCCTTGACGGTGACCACCACCTCGTCCACGCGGCCCATCAGCAGGTCGGTGAAGGTGGGCACGCCGTGCGGATAGACGATGGTGATGTCGAGCATGCAGTCGAACATCTCCCCCATGGTTTCCAGCGCCATGGCCACCCCACCACTCTTGGGCTTGAGCAGGTGCTGATAGGGCGAGCGCTGCTGGTCGTGCTTGGCCTTGGTGAAACGCGTGCCCTCCATGAAGCTGATCACCGAGGTCGGGATCACGCGGAACTTCTCGCAGGCCTTGCGGGCCGTCTCCAGATCCTTCTGGGCACTGACGCCGCCCTTGCGCTTCATGAAGGGGAAGTCCAGCGCCCACCAGCACAGGCCGATCACCGGCACCCAGATCAGCTCCTGCTTGATGAAGAACTTGAGAAACGGGATGCGACGGTTGAACACGTACTGCAGCACCAGGATGTCCACCCAGCTCTGGTGGTTGCTACTGACCAGGTACCAGCCCTGGCGACGGAAGCCCTCATGGCCCGAGACCTGCCAGCGGGTGTGACCCACCATGTCGATCCACCAGTTGTTGGCGCCGATCCAGCTCTCGCCGATGCCGTTGATCACGGCGTCGAACACGCGGCGTGCCGGCTTGAAGGGCAGCAACAGCTTGAGCAGGGCAAACGGCATCATCAAGGTGAAGCCAATCAAGGTGCTGCAAGCCAGCACCAGCGAGGCAAAAGTGCCCCTGATGATTCGGACGAACTGAGACATGGGGTGCGACAGACGCCAAGCGTCTTTTCGAAAAAGCGACAACCCGGGATTATGTGCACAGATGTGCATCAATTCGTCCATCCCCCTCAAGACCGGGAGCAGGGACCCGCTGCCAGCCCGGGCATCCCCTGGCATGATCACCAAATCGACACACGACTGTGGCAAGGTGGGAAGCTGCTTTGTCCTTTGTTCCGCCTTTTGCCCCCGCCCTCTTTCGCATGAGCTCCACATCCAAACCTGTTCTCGACGCCGACATGCTGCGTCGCCTGCAAGACGACGCCATCGACAGCTACGACGAAGAGCTGGAGATGGAGGTTGATGACCGGCTGCTGGAAGGCACCATCGGCATGTCGCCCGAGGCCCGCGACCTGCGCCGCCTCTACTTTCGCGAGCTGTTCCGCCTGCAAGGTGAGCTGGTGAAGCTGCAGGACTGGGTGGTCGCGACCGGCCAGCGCGTGGTCGTCATCTTCGAAGGCCGAGACGCGGCAGGCAAGGGCGGCACCATCAAGCGCATCACCCAACGCCTGAACCCGCGCGTGTGCCGCGTGGCCGCCCTGCCCGCGCCCAACAACCGCGAAAAAACGCAGTGGTACTTTCAGCGCTACGTCGCTCACCTGCCCGCCGCCGGTGAAATCGTGCTGTTCGACCGCAGCTGGTACAACCGCGCCGGTGTCGAGACCGTGATGGGCTTTTGCACCGACGACGAGCTCGAAGAGTTCTTCCGCTCGGTGCCCGAGTTCGAGAAGATGCTGGTGCGAAGCGGCATCCGCATCATCAAGTACTGGTTCTCGGTGTCCGACGACGAGCAGGAAGCGCGCTTCCTGGGCCGCATCCACGACCCGCTCAAGCAGTGGAAGCTCAGCCCCATGGACCTGGAAAGCCGCCGCCGCTGGGAGGACTACACCCGAGCCAAGGAGGTGATGCTCGAGCGCACCCACATCCCCGAGGCCCCCTGGTGGGTCGTGCAGGCCGTGGACAAGAAGCGCTCGCGCCTGAACTGCATCGCGCACCTGCTGTCTCAGTTCGACTACCACGAGATCGAGCACCCCCCGGTGCAACTGCCCCCGCGTGAGCGCCGCGAGGACTACATCCGCCAGCCGGTGCCGGCGAGCATGTACGTGCCCGACATCTACTGACCCACAGCCTGGCCGCACCGGGCCGCTGCGGGTCTCGATCGGATGACCCCGCATTGGCACAGGCGGGCCCGCTCGCGCTACCCTAGAAGGTTTGATCCTTGGCGGAGACCTTGTTGTGCTGAGCTGGTTTGAAAATCTGGTCGATCCGTACCCGGCGGCGCCCCCGAAAACGCCCCCCAAGGGCTTCTTCGCTTTCCTGTGGGCCGGCACGCACGGCATGCGCCGCTACCTGCTGTGCATGACGCTGCTGACCGCCTCCATCGGCGCGTTCGAGGCCCTGCTGTTCAGCATGCTCGGCAACATCGTCGACTGGTTGGGCGCCACCCCACCCGGCGAGTTCTGGACGAGCTCGCGCAACACCTTGCTGGGGCTGGCCGCCGTGCTGCTGCTCAGCCCCTTGGCCGTGATGCTGCAGACCCTGCTCAAGCACCAGGCCCTGGCCGGCAACTTCCCGATGCGGCTGCGCTGGAACTTCCATCGCCTCATGCTCGGCCAGAGCATGCACTTCTACCAGGACGAGTTCGCGGGCCGCATCGCCACCAAGGTGATGCAGACCGCCCTGGCCGTGCGCGACACCTGCTTCATCGTCGGCGACATCCTCGTCTTCACCGTCATCTACTTCGTCACCATGACGGCAGTGGTGGGCAGCTTCGACGCCTGGCTGCTGCTGCCCTTCCTGGGATGGATGGTGCTGTACGGCAGCGCCGTGCGCTTTTTCGTCCCACGGCTGAGCCGCATGGCCAAGTCCCAGGCTGACGCCCGCTCGCTGATGACCGGCCGCATCACCGACGCGTACACCAACATCGCCACCGTCAAGCTGTTCTCGCACGCGCACCGCGAAGCCGGGTACGCCCGCTCGGCCATGCAGGAGTTCATGAAGACCGTGCACGGCCAGATGCGCCTGGTCAGCGGCTTCGAGGTGGTCAACCACACGCTGAGCATGTTGCTGATCCTGTCGACCGCAGGCGTAGCCCTGTGGCTGTGGACACAAGGTCAGGTCGGCATTGGTGCCGTGGCCGCCGCCACCGCGATGGCGCTGCGCCTGAACGGCATCTCGCACTGGATGATGTGGGAGGTGGCCTCGCTGTTCGAGCACATCGGCACCGTGCAGGACGGGATCAACACCCTGTCGCGCCCGCACAAGGTGGTGGATGTGCCCGACGCCACCCCGCTGCAGGTCGCCCAGGGCGACATCCGTTTCGACAACGTCGGGTTCAGCTACGGCGGGGATCGCACTGTCATCGAAGGCCTGAACCTGCACATCCGCCCCGGCGAGAAGATCGGCCTGGTCGGTCGCTCGGGCGCGGGCAAGTCCACCATCGTCAACCTGCTGCTGCGCTTCCACGATGTCGAGCACGGTCGCATCCTGGTCGATGGTCAGAACATTGCCCAGGTCACGCAAGACAGCCTGCGCGCCCAAATCGGCATGGTCACGCAAGACACCTCGTTGCTGCACCGCTCAGTGCGCGACAACATCCTCTACGGCCGCCCCGACGCCGGCGACCCCGAGATGATCGAGGCTGCGCGCCGCGCCGAGGCCCACGACTTCATCCAATCCCTGAGCGACCCCAAGGGCCGCACCGGGTACGACGCGCACGTCGGCGAGCGCGGCGTGAAGTTGTCAGGCGGCCAGCGCCAGCGCATCGCCATCGCCCGCGTGATGCTCAAGGATGCGCCCATCCTGCTGCTCGACGAAGCCACCAGCGCGCTCGACTCCGAGGTCGAGGCCGCCATCCAGGCCAGCCTCTACCGCCTGATGGAGGGCAAGACCGTGGTGGCGATTGCCCACCGTCTGTCCACCATCGCTGCCATGGACCGCCTGATCGTGCTGGACCAGGGGCGCATCGTCGAGCAAGGCTCGCACGCCGAGTTGCTGGCCCAGGGCGGCCTGTATGCGCGCCTGTGGGCGCACCAGAGCGGCGGCTTCCTGGGCGAGGAAGACACCGGGGACATCGCGCCCTCGGTGCCCTGATCGGCCGTCGGCCGCGCGCAGGAGGCCGTCAAGTGCACTCAGCGCACGGGCCGGCGCTCGGGCAAGGCCACGCCTTCGGCCTTGGCCACTGTGGCCAGGGCCTCTTCCATCAAGGCCCGCGCATGCCCCGCCACGCGGTACAGGTAGGCGTGCAAGGTGACATCGGCCGGCTGGCGGCTTTCACAGTCGGCGCTGTAGGCCTCGAACTGCCCCAGCATCGTCACCAGCTCGGACAGGTGCTGCGGACACTCGCAGGCCACGCGCGGCATGGACTGGGCCAGGTTGACCAAGCCTGGGCCATCGAAGCGCGGCGGTGGCGCGGGGTCGGGCAAGGTGCGCAGGGCTTCGGACACGCTTTGCCAGCCACGCACCGTGTCCACCAGCGCCTGACTGAGTTCATGCGGGGCCAGCGGCGAGCGGCGCAGGATCACGCCGCGCGCCCGCAGGGCTTCGAGCACCTGGCTGTTGGCAAAGCCGTAGATGACGCACATCTGCCGCGCATTGACCAACTTGGTCAGACGCACCAGCCAATCCACCGTTTCCATGTGCAGTGCGCCCAGTTCGGCCACCACCATGTCGGCCTGCAAATGCTGCACGCGCAACTCGGACTGCGGGCTGGCGTCCAGGCTGCCGACCACATCCAGTTCCGGCACGGCCTCTAGCGTGGTACGCCAACGGGTGCCGGCGTCCGGCCCCACCAGCAAGACCCTCAAGCGCGTCAAGGCATCGGCAGCCCGAGGCGTCGGTCGAGCAGGCACCGGTGCCACCGAGCGCTGCAACAAGCCTTCGGCCTGCTCGGCCTCATGCAGCAAATCCTGCAACTGCGGCGTCTGCATGCGCGCCAGCATGCCGATGCCGTGGCCCTTGTTGACCAGTTGTTTGATCAAGACCAAGCGCCGCACGTCTTGACTTGAGTAAAGTCTGTGGCCAGAAGCTGCTTGAGCAGGTCCCACAACCTGATATCGTCTCTCCCAGACCCGGAGGGTGGCGACAGGGATGTTGACCATGCGTGCCGCGGCACTGCTGCGGTATCGTGGGGTGCTGGCGTCGGCCAGCGTGGCATCTTGTTCAGTCATGCATCACCTTCAAGGTTCATTGACCTCAAATTGAAAACGTACGATGCATTCTGATACGGTCACAATCGAAATGACCGCTCAGAATGTGAGTCAAACCAAGGTCAAACCCTTTTCTTTCATCCCCACTGGAGAAAACACATGAGCACACGTCGCCAATTCATGATGACCCTCGTCCCAGCTGCCGCGGCCCTGACCGCCGTGACCGGTGCGCGCGCCCAAGCTGCCAAGGTCGATGAAAAAGACCCGGCCGCCGTGGCCCTGAACTACAAGCACGACGCCACCAAGGTGGACGCCAAGGCCAACCCGACCTACAAGGCCGGCAACAACTGCGCCAACTGCCAGTTCTACCAAGGCAAGGATGCCTGGGGTGCCTGCCCGATGGTCGGCGGCAAGCTGGTCAACGGCAAGGGTTGGTGCAAGGTCTGGGCGAAGAAGGCCTGATCGGTCTCTCGCGCCACTGACCGCGATGCACCCGCACGCGGTCAGACACAAAAAAGCCCGCGACGAAGCGGGCTTTTTGTTGGGCACAGACAGTCAGCGCAGCGTGCCAACCGCCTGAGCAGGCATCAGCCGTTGAGCGGTGTGATGCCGGCGATGGCCCACTCACCACTGTTGTCCAGCGGCTTGACCAGGTGCCACAGCTCATCAAACGGCTGGGCGCCAGCATTGATGTCTTCGCGGATCAGGCCATGGAAACGCACGGAAGCGACCCACTGACCGTTTTCCTGAGCGGTGTCCACCAACTCGGCGTCCAGCTGCATCACGTCGGTCTGGTTGGCAGCGCTGCCACGCTCTTGCAGGTCCAGGCGCAGCGAGGCAAACAGTTCGGGCGTGGTGAACTTGCGCAGGTCCTCGATGTTGCCGGCGTCGTTGGCCGCCTGCAGGCGGATGAAGATCATCTTGGCGATGCGCTGGAAGCCTTCGGCGTCGAAACCAGCCGGCACGTTGTTCAGGTTGCCCCCCACGGCCGCACCTGTGGCAGCGGCACCGACAGCGGCGGGCGCGGCGTCAAAGCCCTGGCGCTGCATCGGCTGCGCGAAGGCATCACGGCTGTCGGCCTGGTTGAACTGCTGACCATAGGGCGCACCGGCACCGGCCAATTGCGGGCCACGGGCCTGCTGGGCGCCGCCCTTGAAGCGGCGCATCAGGAAGGCGATCAGGGCCACGGCGGCCACGGCCAGCAGCGCCATCATCAGGAAATTGCCAAAGGCTTCACCCATGCCCAGGTGGCTCATCAGGGCGGCAATGCCCAGACCCGCAGCCAGACCGGCGATCGGACCCATCCACGAGCGCTTGGCCGGTTGGGCAGCGGCGCCAGCGGCGTTGGGCGCGGCGGCATTGGTCGGCGCGGCGCTCTTGTTCATCTGGTTGGGCGCTGCATCGGGCGCAGCATTGGGCTGCTTGGCCGGCATCTGACGCTGCATGCCGGACGCGCGTCCACCACCCAGTCGCTTGGCCTCGGCGTCCATCGGAACGCCCACCATGCCCACGCCAGCCATCGTCACAGCCAGTGCCATCAAGAGATTCTTCAATTTCATTGCGAGATCGGTCCTTGCCCCTCGGGGCGATTGATCGACGGTTGATCGGTTGATTGCCAGCGCATTGTGCGCAAGATCAAGGCCAGATATTCGGCCAATCCGGGCAGATGGCGGCAACTTTACAAAAATCAACACGCCCCGACTGGGGATAATCCGCCCCATGAGCACACCCCAGACCGACGCCCCTTCTTTCAGCAGCCTGCCGCTGAGCCCCGCCATGCAGGCCACCCTGCAGAGTCTGGGTTACCTCAGCATGACACCCATCCAGGCCAGCAGCCTGCCCCTGACCCTGGCCGGCCATGACCTGATCGCCCAGGCCAAGACGGGCAGCGGCAAGACCGCCGCCTTTGCGATCCCGCTGCTGAACAAGCTGGACGTGCGCAACCCCGCCGTGCAGGCCATGGTGCTGTGCCCGACGCGGGAGCTGGCCGATCAGGTCTGCCAGGAAATCCGCCGCCTGGCGCGCTCGGAGGCCAACATCAAGGTGCTGACCCTGTGCGGCGGCAGCACCATGCGCCCGCAAATCGAAAGCCTGGCCTATGGCGCCCACATCGTGGTCGGTACGCCGGGCCGCATCATGGATCACCTGGAGCGCGGCACGCTGGACCTGCGCCACCTGAACACCCTGGTGCTCGACGAAGCCGACCGCATGCTGGACATGGGCTTTCACGACAGCATCGTCTACGTGGCCCGCCAGTGCCCCAAGGACCGTCAGACCATGCTGTTCTCGGCCACCTACCCCGACACCATCGCCAAGCTGAGCGCCCAGTTCCTGCGCCAGCCCAAGGAGGTGAAGGTGGCAGCCACGCACGAGGCCAGCAAGATCCGCCAGCGCTGGTACCAAGTCGACCGCGACACGCGTCTGGACGCCGTGGTCAAGCTGCTGCTGCACTACCGCCCGGCCAGCACCATCGCCTTTTGCAACACCAAGCAGCAATGCCGCGATCTGGTCGATGTGCTGATGGCGCACGGCATCGAAGCCATCGCCCTGCACGGCGACCTGGAACAGCGTGACCGCGATCAGGTGCTGATCCAGTTCGCCAACCGCAGCGCCTCGGTGCTGGTGGCCACCGACGTGGCCGCGCGCGGCCTGGACATCGCCAACCTGGAAGCCGTGATCAACGTGGACGTGACGCCCGACCCTGAGGTGCACATCCACCGCATCGGCCGCACCGGCCGCGGCGATGCCGAAGGCTGGGCCCTGAACCTGGCCAGCATGGCCGAGATGGGCCGCGTGGGCAACATCGAGCTGCTGCAAAAGCGCGAGTCCGAGTGGCACAAGCTCGAAGAGCTGGCGCCCGCCAGCGACGACCCCCTGCTGCCCCCCATGGTCACGATTCAGCTGCTGGGCGGGCGCAAGGAAAAACTGCGCCCCGGCGACCTGCTGGGCGCCCTGACCGGCGAATGCGGCTTCGTGGGCAGCCAGATCGGCAAGATCAACGTCACCGACTTCCACACCTATGTGGCCGTGGACCGCGACATCGCCGCCAAGGTGGTGGCCCAGCTCAATCGCGTGCCGGTCAAGGGCAAGAAGACCAAGGCGCGCCTGCTGAAAGACGTGCAGCGCCAGGAACGCGACTGATCCGCCTCCACCGTCGGCCGCTTCCGTTCGCACGGCGCGGGGAGTAGGCGGGATACGACTAAGGCCTTGCACGCAAAAACTGCCACAGAAATGAGCAGAGCGGCGACAATATCAGGTTGCCCGCCTGCTCCCGTTTTTGCGTCTGCGCCTGCCCATGTCTGACCTGACCGTCGCGTCTCCTGCTGCTCCGGCCATGCCGAGCGCCAAGCCCATCGACAGCTACAAGCCGTTCTGGGCCAAGCGCTTCGGCCCGGCCAAGTTCCTGCCCACCAGCCGTGCCGAGATGGACGCCCTGGGCTGGGACAGCTGCGACGTCATCATCGTGACGGGCGACGCCTATGTGGACCACCCCAGCTTCGGCATGGCCGTGATCGGCCGCGTGCTGGAGAACCAGGGCTTTCGCGTGGGCATCATCTCGCAGCCCGACTGGCTGAGTGCCGAGCCCTTCAAAGTGCTGGGCAAGCCCAACCTGTTCTGGGGCGTGGCGGCCGGCAACATGGATTCGATGATCAACCGCTACACGGCCGATCGCAAAATCCGCAGTGATGACGCCTACACCCCCGGCGGCCAGGGCGGCGCGCGCCCCGACCGCTGCTCCGCGGTGTACGCCCAGCGCTGCCGCGAAGCCTTCAAGGACGTGCCCATCATCATGGGCGGCATCGAGGCCTCGCTGCGCCGCATCGCTCACTACGACTACTGGTCGGACAAGGTGCGCCGCTCCATCCTGATGGATGCCAAGGCCGACCTGCTGCTGTACGGCAACGCCGAGCGCGCCATCATCGAGGTGGCCCACCGCCTGGCTGCGCGCGAGCCCATCGAGAGCATCACCAATGTGCGTGGCACCGCCTTCCTGCGCCGTCGCCACGACCCGACGGCCGAGGGCTGGTTCGAACTGGACTCGACCGAGGTGGACCAGCCCGGCCGCATCGACCAGCACATCAACCCCTACTTGACCACCGGACAGCTGGCCGCCGAAAAGGGCGAGACCTGCGCGATGGAGGAGGCCGGCGCCTTTGACCCGCTCAAGGCATCAGGAAAGGTTCCGGCGCAAGCGGGTGCGGCTCAAGCCGGTCAAGGCGACCTGCGCGGCGGCGCCAAGCCCATCCAGATCGTGCGCAACCCGGCCCTGGCGGCCAAGGTCCTTCCAGAGCGCAGCGGCAAGATCGCCCTGCCCCCGCGCGACCGCACCGTGATCCGCCTGCCTGCCTACGAGCAGGTCAAAGACGACCCGGTGCTCTACGCCCACGCCAACCGCGTGCTGCACCTGGAAACCAACCCCGGCAACGCCCGCGCGCTGGTGCAGCGCCACGGCGAAGGCCCCGGCGCGCGCGACGTCTGGATCAACCCGCCCCCCATCCCGCTGAGCACCCCCGAGATGGACCTGGTGTTCGACCTGCCCTATGCCCGCGCGCCGCACCCCAAGTACGGCGACGCCGTGATCCCGGCCTGGGACATGATCCGCTTCAGCGTGAACATCATGCGCGGCTGCTTTGGCGGCTGCACCTTCTGCTCCATCACCGAGCACGAGGGCCGCATCATCCAAAGCCGCTCCGAGGCCTCCGTGCTCAAGGAAATCGAAGACATTCGCGACAAGGTCAAGGGCTTCACTGGCGTCATCTCCGACCTGGGTGGGCCGACAGCCAACATGTACCGCCTGGGCTGCGCGTCCAAGGCCATCGAGGCCGCGTGCCGCAAGCCGTCGTGCGTCTACCCCGGCATCTGCCAGAACCTGCACACCGACCACGGCCCGCTGGTGCGCATGTACCGCCGCGCCCGCGCCATCCCCGGCGTCAAGAAGATCCTGATCGGCTCGGGCCTGCGCTACGACCTGGCCGTGCGCGCGCCCGAGTACGTGAAAGAGCTGGTGACCCATCACGTGGGCGGCTACCTCAAGATCGCGCCCGAGCACACCGAATCGGGTCCGCTGTCGAAGATGATGAAGCCCGGCATCGGCACCTACGACCGCTTCAAGCAGATGTTCGAGCAGTTCAGCGAAGAAGCCGGCAAGAAGCAGTACCTCATCCCTTACTTCATCGCGGCCCACCCGGGCACGACCGATGCGGACATGATGAACCTGGCCGTCTGGCTCAAGCGCAATGGCTTCAAGGCCGACCAGGTGCAGACCTTCTACCCCAGCCCCATGGCCACGGCCACGGCGATGTACCACTCGGGCCTGAACCCGCTCAAGGGCATCAGCCGCCTGGCCAACAAGGGCGAGAAGGTCGACATCGTCAAGGGCGAGAAGCGCCGCCGCCTGCACAAGGCCTTCCTGCGTTACCACGACCCCAACAACTGGCCGCTGCTGCGCGAGGCACTCAAGGACATGGGCCGGGGCGACCTGATTGGCAACACGCCCAACCACCTGATCCCGACCTACCAGCCCGCCACCGACGGCACGTACGAAAGCGCGCGCCGCAAGAACTCGACCAAGTCGGGCACCAAGACCTCGGTGGTGACCGTGGGTCGTGTGGCCGGACAAGGTCGCGGCAGCCAGGCTCAGGCCCGCAGCGCCGAGCGTGATCCGCGCAACCTGCCGGCCAGCTCAGGGCGCCCGGCGGGCAAAGCGGCACCGCGCCCCGGTCAGATCCTGACCCAGCACACGGGACTGCCGCCACGGCAGCAACAGGTCTCGGGACGCGAAGGCCGACCGGCCGGCAAGCCCATGGGACCGCGCGGCGGCAAGAAGGCACGCTGATCCGCGGCCCGCGTGGGGCACGCACCAGCGTGATCTGCTGCCGCGTCCCGTCAGGGCACCGTCTGCGTGGGCAGGGCCTGAGCCTCGTACTGCAGGGTGCGCTCCCGCGCCCGGCTCACATCGGCATCGCGCGGCAAGATCAGCATCAACACGCCGCCGCTGCGCAACCGTGTCGGGCGCAGCAGCACCTGCGCTTCGCCCAGCGACACGTGCGCCTCTCGCACCGAACGCCCCAGTGTCAGGCCCTGCCCGATGCGGCCCACGGCCACCAACAAGGCATGCCCCTGCTCGGCCATCGCCGCACCATCGGCACCTTCGGTGCGCGCCCACACTTCACGGTTGGACAAAGCAAAAATACAGGCGCGCAAAGCCCCTGTGTGGGCCTGCAGCGCCATCAGGTGTGCATCCAGGCTCATGACAACACCGGCGTCCGTCACGCCAGGCGCACGGCCCTCGACGGTCCGCCCCTGAATCACCGGCATGGGTTTGGGCGCCCGCGGCGCCGGCGCCACGCGGGCGGGGTCGGGCGTGTCGGGCAAGCCCGACAACGTGATGCGCTCGATCAACGGCATGGCACCCGGTACCCCGGCCTGAGCCAAACGGTTCCAGTAAGTGGCCAGCAGCGTCCAATTGGCGGCCACCGTCTGGCTGACCGGACTCACCTCCACCTGCCAACGTGGCGTGCGAGCCAACGCCGAGAGGCTGAGCATCCAGTCAGGGTCACGGACCTGAGGCAGCGCCAACACCGACACCGCCCCCTCAGGATGCACCACCAGCAACTGCTCACGCCAATGGCTCACGCGCGCAGCCACATCCGGAGGCATCGGCGAGCCCCCCATCAGCACCTGCACCGAGGCCGAAGCCGCCAGCAAGCGACTCAAAGCCTCTTGCTCGCGCGACTCGGCCTGAACCTCGGCCAGGTAGATGCGCACGCATCCATCCGACACTGGGCAATCCAGATAGGACAAGGCCGCCAACACCGTGCCAAACCCCTGGCGCCGGATGCTCAAAGATTGCACGCGCCAGCCGGTGCGCTCACTCAGCCCCTGCAGAAAAGCTCGCCCGGCGCCATTGCCGAGATCGTGCAACAGCACGAAGGGAGACACCCCCATCTCGAAATGCTGGCGCAAGGCCTCTGACGGGTCGCAGACCACGAACAGCTCGCGCAAGGTGGGCGACACCTGTCGACCCAGCTCGCGCAAGGCCTGCACCGGCGCGCGCTCCTCCATCAACTGTGTGGCCACCTGGGTGTGTGCCGCCCAGGCGTCACGCTGTTCGCGGTCTTGATCGTGTGCCATCGCCATCCCCGTTCTGGCGTGTGCGATCTCGGCCAGTTGTGGCCGCGCCCACCCATTATTGTTCTGGATATTCTAATGGTCTGGCGCGCGACAACCCCGGCTTCAGCGCGCGACCCAGGCCACCCAAGCCCACCCCATCACCATGTTGGCGGCCAGGGCTGCGGCCACCACCACACCGAACCGCCAGCCGCCCGACACGCAGGCCACCGTGCCCCGGGTCGTGCTGTTGACGCTCAGGGCCACCATCAAACCCATCAGCAAATGCTCAGCCGGCAAGGTACCGGCACCGTACATCGCCAGCAGACTGGCCATGGGGGCCTGGGCATCGGCTATCGCCGCCACCCCGGTCCCCAGCAGCAAGCCCCCGACGCCCTGCTTTTGCGCATAGCTCACGACCAGGGCACCACCGACCAGGAGCAGCGCCACCATCACGGCCTCCCGCAAGCGCAGCACATTCCGCTGACCGGACGCGGGCACCACTTCCCCACCTTGGTGCTGCCACAGCAAGGCCCCAAGGGTCAGCGGCAAAGCCACTCCCACGGCCATCAGCGGCAAGGTCACCGGCAAAGCCGAGGGCGCCACCACCAGGATCATCAGCACGATCTGCATCCAGGTGGCGGCCGTCGACAAGATGGCCGCACACAGCGTCATGCGCAAGGGCACCTCGCGCTGACGCGCCAGGCTGCCCATGGCCCCGATGGTGGCCGTGCTCGAGACGAATCCCCCCAAGAAGCCCGACACGGCCAAACCGGAGCGGGCGCCCAACAGGCGCTGTGCCACATGGCTGGCGCCTTGCAACATCAGGATCACGATGAGCAGCATCAGCCCGCGCTGTGGTGACAATTCACCCAGCCAGCTCACCGGCTCCCGCGGCATGAGGGGCAGCAGCACCAGGGCCAAGGCGGCCAGCAGCAACCCGTCGTAGAGCTCCTTCTCGCTCAACCACGTGTGGGCAAAGTGGTGCAGGCGTTCGCGGGCCGCCAACACTCCGGCCAGCAGGGCCGCGCAAGCCGCAGACAGCACCGGCTCCGACACGGCCATGACGCCGATCAGGCAGGTCGCAATCAGCGACATCTCGGTGGTGATGCCGGGGTCATCGTCTCGGGTGCGCCAGTACGACAAGGCGGCCATCACCGCCACGCTGCACAAAGCCACGGCCGACAGCCACACGGACACGATCTGGGCGATCGCCCCCAGCAACGCCACCACCGCGAAGGTGCGCAACCCCGCAGCAGCCCGGTCCTGGCCGGTCCCCTTGCGGCGTTCGCGCTCCAGCCCGATCAACAGGCCACAACCCAGCGCCACCGCCAGGCCCATCTGGGCTGGTGACAAAGAAAAACCGTTCACCGAAGTGCCTCCTCATTGCATCGCCCTCAGTATGGCCCGTCCAGGGGGGATCGGGGTCAGGAAGTGCCCTGTGCTGCCTTAAACTGCGGTCTTTCCACGCGCTTGCTGTCCATGTCTGCCGCCTCCCCCGGAAACGCCTCCGCCCTGTTCGATTTCAAGAGCGCCACGCTCTCCCTGGAAGCCTTTCTGCTCCGCACGGCCAACCTGAGCTCGCTGGCCCAGGCCCTGGAAGAGCGTTTTGGCAGCAGCCCCGACCTGTTCAACGGCGAACCGGTGGTGATCGACCTCACCCATCTGGCCAGCCTTGACCTGCACGTCAACTTTCCCGAGCTGATCGCCCTGCTGGCTCGCTTCAAGCTCAAGGCCATCGCCGTGCGCGGCGGCACCGTGGCCCAGACCCGCTCGGCCCAGGAGGCCGGCCTGATCGAAGCCCCGGAAAGCCATGCCGCAACCCGCGTCGAAACCGTCGTGCAGGAAGTCGTGCGCGAAGTCATCCGCGAGGTGCCGGTGGAAGTGCCCGTGCACGTGCCGATGGCCGCCAGCACCATGTTCATCGACAAGCCGCTGCGCTCCGGTCAACAGGTCTACGCCAAGGGTGGCGACCTGATCGTGCTGGCGGCCGTCAACCACGGCGCCGAGGTGATTGCCGACGGCTCCATCCATGTGTATGCCCCCCTGCGTGGCAAGGCGATTGCCGGCGCCAAAGGCAACACCGAGGCCCGCATCTTTGCGCTGCACATGGAGCCCGAGCTGCTGTCCATCGCCGGCACCTACCGCACCACCGACAACCCGCTGCCCGACGACGTGACGGGCAAGCCCGCCCAGATCCGTCTGGAAGGCGAGCGCCTGGTTTTCGACCCCATTGCTCTCTGATTACTCGCATCTGAAAGGACCGCCAGACATGGCCAAGATCATCGTGGTGACCTCCGGCAAGGGGGGCGTCGGCAAGACGACCACCAGCGCCAGCTTCGCAGCCGGCCTCGCTTTGCGTGGCCACAAGACCGCCGTCATCGACTTCGACGTCGGCCTGCGCAACCTCGACCTGATCATGGGGTGCGAGCGTCGCGTGGTGTACGACCTGATCAACGTGATCCAGGGCGAAGCCAACCTGAACCAGGCGCTGATCAAGGACAAGCAGTGTGAAAACCTGTACGTCCTGGCCGCCTCGCAGACCCGTGACAAAGAAGCCCTGACGCAAGACGGCGTCGAGAAGGTGCTGCGTGATCTGGAAAAGATGGACTTCGAGTACATCGTGTGCGACTCGCCCGCCGGCATCGAGACTGGCGCGCTGATGGCCATGCACTTTGCCGACGAAGCCATCGTGGTGACCAACCCAGAAGTCTCGTCCGTGCGTGACTCCGACCGCATCCTGGGCATGCTCAACAGCAAGACCAAGCGTGCGCAGGACGGTGCCGAGCCCATCAAGGAGCACCTGCTGATCACCCGCTACAACCCCAACCGGGTCGAAGGCGGTCAGATGCTCTCGCTCGACGACGTGCACGACATCCTCAAGGTCAAGCTGATCGGCGTGATCCCCGAATCGGAAACCGTGCTGAACGCCTCCAACCAGGGCATCCCGGCCATCCACATGAAGGGAACCGATGTGGCCGAGGCCTACGGTGACGTGATCGACCGCTTCCTGGGCCAGGACAAGCCCCTGCGCTTCGTCGAGGCCGAGAAGCCGGGCTTCTTCAAGCGTCTGTTCGGAGGCAAGTAAGACATGGGATTCCTCAACTTTTTCCTCGGCGAGAAGAAGCAGACGGCCACGGTGGCCAAGGAACGCCTGCAACTGATCCTCGCGCACGAGCGCAACGGCCGCTCCAGCAGCCCCACCTACCTGCCCGATCTGCAGCGTGAACTGGTGGCCGTGATCTCCAAGTACGTGTCCATCAATCCTGACGACATCAAGGTGAACCTGGAACGTCAGGACGACCTGGAAGTGCTGGAAGTCAAGATCGAGTTGCCGGAAGCCCAGCGCTGAACACGGCATGGTGGGCGACAGTCGGCGCGGCCGGCCGTCGCCTCACCGTTGTTGCAGTGCACAATAGGCGCAGTTCATCGCAACACAAGGGATTCAGGTCATGCGTTACGTCGTGTTCAACCAGAAGGGTGGCGTGGGCAAGTCCACCATCACCTGCAACCTGGCCGCCATCAGCGCCGCGCAGGGCCAGCGCACCCTCGTCATCGACCTGGACCCGCAGGGCAACTCCACGCAGTACCTGCTGGGTGGCCCGCATGAGGACGCTAACATCAGCGCGGCCGAATTCTTTGACCAGACGCTGAAGTTCAGTGCCCGCCCCAAGGGGGCCGATGCCTATGTGGTGGGCACACCCTGGGAAGGGCTGGACGTGATGCCCTCGCACCCCAGCCTGGACGAGCTGCACAGCAAACTGGAGTCCCGCTACAAGATCTACAAGCTGCGTGACGCCTTGGTCGATCTGGCGGACACCTATGACCGCATCTACATCGACACGCCGCCCGCGCTGAACTTCTACACGCGCTCGGCGCTGATCGCCGCGCAAGGCTGCCTGATCCCGTTCGACTGCGACGATTTCTCGCGCCGCGCGCTCTACACCCTGCTCGACAACGTGCAGGAGATCCGCGCCGACCACAACGACGACCTGCAGGTGTCGGGCATCGTGGTCAACCAGTTCCAGCCGCGCGCCAGCCTGCCGCAAAAGCTGGTGCAAGAGTTGATCGACGAGGGCCTGCCCGTGCTGCAGCCCTACCTGAGCAGCTCGGTGAAGATCAAGGAATCACACCAGCAGGCGCGCCCCATGATCCATCTGGACGCGCGCCACAAGCTGACACAGGAAATGATCGCGCTGCACGACGCGCTGGCCGGCCGCCAAGCGGCCTGAGGCCACGGCCTCCGGACGAGGTCACCCCCGGCGGAAGGGGCGCAGCAAACGCTGCCCCAGCGTCACCAGCGCCAGGGTCACCGCCCCCACGACCACGCCGCCCACCCCATCGAGCACGGTGGGGGTAATCGCTTCGAGCAGGCCACCGATGCCCGGCACGGTGCCGGCTGCATGGGCGATGCCGTGCACCACATCGTGCGCCCCCGGCAGGCCGTGCAGCACGATGCCGCCGCCGACGAGGAACATGGCCGCTGTGCCCACCACGGACAGCGTCTTCATCATCACCGGCGCGGCGGCCAGCAGGCCACGGCCGACGGCGGCCTTGACCGCTCCACCACGTTGCTGCAGGTACAGGCCGACGTCGTCCATCTTCACGATGGCCGCCACCAGACCATAGACGCCGACGGTGACCGCCAGCGCCACGCCCGACAGCACCAGCACCTGCTGCGTGAACGAAGCTGCCGTGACCGTGCCCAGGGTGATGGCCACGATCTCGGCGGAGAGGATGAAGTCGGTGCGCACTGCGCCCTCGATCTTCTCGCGCTCGAACGCGACCAGGTCCACCGACTCGTCCTTCAGCGCAGCGCTGAGCGCCTCGTGGTGCGCCGCGTCTTCATCGTGGCTGTGCAGCAGTGGGTGGGCCAGCTTCTCCACGCCCTCGAAACACAGGTAGGCCCCGCCGATCATCAGCAAGGGGGTCACGGCCACGGGCAACCAGGCGCTGATCGCCAGGGCCGCCGGCACCAGGATCACCTTGTTGCGCACCGAGCCCTTGGCCACGGCCCACACGACAGGCAGTTCGCGCTCGGCGCGGATGCCGGTGACCTGCTGGGCGTTGAGCGCCAGATCATCGCCCAGCACACCGGCGGTCTTCTTGGCGGCCAGCTTGGACATGGCCGCCACATCATCGAGCATCAGGGTGATGTCATCGATCAGGATCAACAAGCTGGTTCCGGCCATCGTGGTGCGTATTGATGAGAAAGAGAGACAAAGTCAGCGCGAATCAGGCACGGCGGGTCAAACGATGTCGAGGTGGTCCCGCAACTCGTCTTCCCAGCTCAGCAACTCTTCCATCGGCAACTCCAACCAGGCCAGGGCGACCTCGCCGTGGGTGCGCCAATCGGCATCCTGATCCAGCCCTTCGTGACGACGCATCAGGAACTCCGCCAGCAGGCCCACAGCGATGAGGGCTCGCACATCCGGGTCCACCCGCCCTTCGCCCAAGGCCTCCAGATCGTGGTGCAGACGGATCGCCGCAGCCACCGTGGGCGAGAGGCGCCAGACCCGGGCCACCAGACCGCCGACCACCGCGTGATCGGTACGGTGGTTCGCGTTCTCAGTGGCCACATAGGGGCGATCGATGCGGGCTGCCGCCTCCACCATGGTGGAGGGATAGCCCTTGATGCTTTGCACCATCACCGGCAAGCCGACGTGGCAAAAGAGCCCATAGGTGTGCGCCACATCGGTCGACATGCCGGGCAGATGTCGCGCCATGAAAGCCATGGCGACGGCCCGCTTGGCCGAACGCTCCCAGAATCGCTGCAAGGCAGGGTGATTGACACGGATGGCGCTTTGCGCGAGAAACCGGGTCATGATGGTGGCGGTTTCATCCAGCCCCAGCAGGTTCATGGCCTGACCAATGGTCTGCACCGCCTGCCCCACGCTGTACACCGGGCTGTTGGCGCAGCGCAGCAAGGTGGCGGACATGGCCACGTCACTGGAGGCGATGCGCGCCACTTCGTTGAGGTCGGGCTCGGGTTCGGCCATCACCTGTTGCAGGCGGGTCAAGAGTTCCGGACAAGGGGGAATGACGATGTTCTGCAAGGGGCCGCTTTTGCGGGCGCTGTCCAGTTCCAGCAAAATGTCACTGGTGCGCGTGGCGGTCATGGCGGAGGTCATGTGAGATTCAAGTTCTGCAAAATCAGCACGATCCGGCGCCACCTCGACAGCACCGAGGTGACCACACGGACACGGTTGCCATCGTAGCCGTCCTGCCCGCGATTTTCTGCTTCAAACTCGCGCTTTGTGCGCATTGCGACCATGTCTGACCTGCATCCCCACGCCCTGGCCGAACGACTGGCCCGTAACCGCTTGAGCCGCCGTGATGCCATCTGGCTGTTTGGCGCGGCCACCGCTTCGCTGCAAGGCTGTGCGGTCTCGCCCGTGACGGGTGAACGCATCCTGGTCGGCATGAGCGAAGCGCAGGAGCAGGCGGTGGACCAGCAGCAGGCACCGCACCAGTTTTCGCAAGACCTGGGGGCCATCCAGAATGAGCCGGTCAACGCCTATGTGCGCGAGGTCGGACAGCGCCTGCATGCCGTCAGCCACCGGCCGAACATGCCCTATTCCTACCGGGTGCTCAACGCCAACTATGTGAACGCTTACACCTTTCCCGGTGGCGCCATGGGCTTGACGCGCGGCATCATGGTCGACATGGACGACGAAGCGCAACTGGCCGCCTTGCTCGGGCATGAACTGGGCCACGTGAACGCGCGCCACTCGGCACAACGCCAGGGTCAGGCCATGATCGCGCAGACGGTGCTGGCCGGGGTCAACGCCGCTGCACAGAACTCGAGTTGGGCCCCCTTGATCGGGCTGGGCAGCCAGGTGGGCGCCAGCGCCTTGCTGGCCAATTACTCGCGCAGCAACGAGCACGAGGCCGATGCGCTGGGGCAGGCCTACATGGTGCAAGCCGGCTACCCGGCGACGGGCATGACACGTCTGCACCAGATGCTGGTGAACGGGGAGAAGGAAGCGCCGCCCACCCTCGCCACGATGTTCTCCTCACACCCAATGAGCACCGAGCGACGCGACCGTGCACGCGAAGCGGCAGAGACCACCTACGCGGCCAGCGCGAAGGCCTCGACCCGGCGAGAGCGTTTCATGGACAACACGGCTTCGCTGCGCAAGATCAAGCCCGCCATCCAGGCCTGCCAGAAGGGCGAGAGTGCCATGTCGGCCAAACAGCTCGACGAGGCCTCTGGTCAGTTCCGCACCGCGCTGAAGCAGGCCCCACGCGACTACGCCGCCAACCTGCGCATGGCCCAGTGCCTGCAAGCACAGGGCAAGGTGACCGACGCACGCTCGTATGTGGACAACGCCCGCGCCATCTACCCACAGGAAGCACAGTCGCACAAACTGCTGGCCTCGCTGTCGCTGCAACAGCGCAACCCGCAAGCAGCCCTGCAGGCGCTCCACACCTTTGACCGCCTGCTGCCTGGCGACAGCGGTGTGCTCTTTCTCAAGGGGGTGTCGCTGGAAGCCATGGGGCAGCGGGAGCAGGCGGCTCAGCACTACGCAAGCTACCTGAAACAGGTGCGCGCCGGAGACGCCTCGCAGCATGCCTACGGGCGCCTGAAGGCCTGGGGCTACGCCAAGTAAAATTCGGCATGGCCCTGTTGCTCGCGCCCATGGAGGGCCTGCTCGATTTCACACTGCGTGATGCCCTGACCCGGGTGGGCGGGCTGAGCCGCTGCGTCTCCGAGTTCATCCGCGTGACCGATGCCGTACTGCCCGAGCGGGCCTATGTGCGCGTCATCCCCGAGTTGCGCCAGGGCAGCCGCACGGCGGCAGGTGTGCCGGTGCGCGCGCAACTGCTGGGCTCCGACCCGATCTGCCTGGCCGACAACGCGGCCTTTCTTGCCACCCTGGGCCCGGCCGGCATCGACCTGAATTTCGGCTGCCCAGCCAAGGTGGTGAACCGCCACGGCGGCGGGGCCGCGCTGCTGCAAGAGCCCGACCTGGTGCACCGCATCGTGCGCGAGGTGCGCCGTGCCGTGCCCAGCAGCATGGCGGTATCTGCCAAGATGCGCCTGGGCTTTCACGACGATGCCCAGGCCGAAGACTGCGCCCGCGCGATTGCCGAAGCCGGGGCCGACGAGCTGGTCGTGCACGCCCGTACCAAGGCCGACGGCTACCGCCCCCCCGCCTATTGGGAGCGCATCGCCGATGTGAAGGCCTGCGTGGGCATCCCGGTGGTCGCCAATGGCGAGATCTGGACCGTGGCCGATGCGCGCCGCTGCATCGAAGTCTCGGGCTGCACCGACCTGATGCTGGGCCGCGGCATCGTCGCCGACCCCGGTCTGGCACTGGCCATCCTGGCCGATCAGGGTCTCATGCCCGATGCGGCCGCCCCCACCTGGGAGAGGCTGCAACCGGTGCTGTGGCACTTCTGGGAGCTGGTGCAAACGCGCATCGAGCCGCGCGCACGCACCGGGCGCATGAAACAATGGCTCAATTACCTGCGGCGGCGTTATCCTGAAGCGGAAAGCGCTTACCAGGCCCTGCGCACGGTCACCGATTCGCGGCTGATGACGGCCTGGATGCAGGCCCACCTGCCCACACCGCCCGCGCTTGATCGGCTCGCCGCCTGAAGCGCCCTCGCACCACAACAAGAACACAAGCAGAAAGCCCCACACCGATGGCCATCCAATGGTTCCCCGGTCACATGAACGTGACCAAGAAAGCCATCACCGAGCGCATGAAGGACATCGACGTGGTGATCGAGTTGCTCGACGCCCGTCTGCCCGGCTCCAGCGCGAACCCCATGCTGGCCGAACTCACCGGTAGCCGCCGCAAGCTCAAGGTGCTCAACAAGCAGGACCTGGCCGACCCGGTGCGCACCGAAGCCTGGCTGGCCTGGTACAACGCCCAGCCCGAGACGCGCGCCATCTCGCTGGACGCGAGCGACACCGCCCCGGCCCAGCGCCTGATCAAGGCCTGCCGTGAACTGGCCCCCAACCGCGGCGGCATGGACAAGCCCTTGCGCGTGCTGATCTGCGGCATTCCCAACGTGGGCAAGTCCACGCTGATGAACACCCTGGTGGGCAAGAAGGCCGCCAAGACCGGCGACGAAGCCGGCGTGACCCGCATCGAGCAGCGCATCAACCTCGCCAGCGACTTCTATCTGTTCGATACGCCCGGCATGCTGTGGCCCAAGATCACGGTCGAGCGCAGCGGCTACCACCTGGCCGCCAGCGGCGCCGTGGGCCGCAACGCCTACGATGAGGAAGAGGTGGCGCTGGAGTTGCTGCGCAGCCTCAAAGGCCCTTATCCTGACCTGCTGGCCGCGCGCTACAAGCTCGACGACGCCAGCGCCATTCCCGGCATGCACGACGATGTGCTGCTGGAACTCATCGGGCGCAAGCGCGGTGCCGTCATGAGCGGCGGCCGCGTCAACCTGACCAAAGCCGCCGAGATCGTGCTCAACGACTTCCGCAGTTCGATCACGGGCCGTATCACGCTGGAAACCCCCGAGGAATTCGAGGTGTGGTGGGCCGAGGGCCAGGTGCTCGAAGCCGAACGGCAACGCAAGAAGGCCGCACGCCTGCAGAAAAAGAAGAAGGGCCCGGCCACCGCTGCGCCCGCCGACACATCCAACGAAACCGACGACGAGGAGTGAGGCCTCCATTGGCGATCTGCCAGAGGCTCACCTCCTGATCCACCCACACAAGGACCTTCATGGCTTCCACCCCTGAACACATCAGCATGGCGCTGTTTTGCGACTTCGAGAACGTCGCCCTCGGCGTGCGCGATGCCAACTACGACAAGTTCGACATCAAGCGCGTGCTCGAGCGCCTGCTGCTCAAGGGCAGCATCGTCGTCAAGAAAGCCTATTGCGACTGGGAGCGCTACAAGGGCTTCAAGGCCGCCATGCACGAGGCCAACTTCGAGCTGATCGAGATCCCGCACGTGCGCCAGTCCGGCAAGAACTCGGCCGACATCCGCCTGGTGGTGGACGCACTCGACCTCTGCTACACCAAGTCGCACGTCAACACCTTCGTCATCATCTCCGGTGACTCGGACTTCTCGCCGCTGGTGTCCAAGCTGCGCGAGAACGCCAAGTACGTGATCGGCGTGGGCGTCAAGCAGTCCACCTCCGACCTGCTGACGGCCAACTGCGACGAGTTCATCTTCTACGACGACCTGGTGCGTGAGAGCGCCCGCGTGGACGCACGTCGCAACACGCGTAACAACCAGCCCGCCGTCAAGCGCACGCCCGAGGAAGAGCAACGCCGCCGCGCCGAGCTCGACGCCCGCCGCACCAAGGCGGTGGAAATGGCGCTGGAAACCTACGAAGCCCTGGTCACCGACCGCGACGAAGGCGGCAAGATCTGGGCCTCGGTGCTCAAGGAGGCCATCAAGCGCCGCAACCCGGGTTTCAACGAGAACTACTACGGCTTCCGCACCTTCGGCAATCTGCTGGAAGAGGCCAAGGCCCGCGGCCTGCTGGAGTTTGGTCGCGATGAGAAGTCGAGCGCCTTCGTGTTCCGCGGCACCGGCTTGGTCGCCTTGCCCGAGGCCGTGAGCCCCGAAGCCCTCGCCGAGGATCTGGCAGAGAACGGCCATGCCGAGTTGGTGGCGTCCACCGACACCAGCGATGAGGGCAGCGCCCCCGCACAAGAGTCCATCGTCGCGGAGCGCGAGCCGCGCGGCGAAGCCAGCCGCACCGGCACGCGTGAGGGTGAAGGCCGCGGACGCCGTCGGGGACGCGGCCGTGACCGGGACCGTGAACGCGGCGAAGCGGTGGACGGCGCACGGAACGCATCACGCGAGTCGGCACCTGCACCGACACCGGCCCAGGAGACCCCTCAGGCTGCGACGCCTGCGGCCTCCTCATCGGCACCGGCTCAGGAGGCCCATCAAGCAGCAGAACCGGCCTTGAGCACGCCCGAACAAGCGCCCAGCGCCACAGAAACGGGAGAGGCACGTCGTCGCAGTCGTGGTGGACGTGGCGGCACGACGACGCGTCGCAGCAAAGCTGATGCGGCCACAGCCGAAGCCCCGAGCGCCGCGGCGCCTGAGCCAGCACCGGTGGTAACCGATGCATCTGCCGCACGTGCCGAAGCCCCTGACACCGCAGCCCCCCCCAAGGCAGCACCTGCAGCCAAAAAGGCCCGACGCGCGCCTGCCAAGAAGGCCGCCTCGCGTGCGCGCAAGGCCAGCGCGTCGAACGAGGAAGCCTGAAGCGCCCAACCATGTCAGGGTACGCCGAGGTGCCCTGACAACCTCAAATCACCGCCGCGCGCGTACAGACCGTGGCGCCGCGGGGTGCCGTCCGTCAGATGGCCGATTCGGTAGCCGGCAGCCAGAACCAGAACGTGGCACCCTGGCCTACCTGGCTTTCGGCCCCGACCCGGCCACCATGTCGCTCCACAATGCGCTGCACCAGCGTCAGACCCAGTCCCGTGCCCTCGAAGTCGCGGTCTTCATGCAAACGCTTGAACGGTGCGAACAAATCTGCACGGCGTGCCGCATCAAAGCCGACACCGTTGTCCTGCACAGTCACCTTCACGCCCCCATCATGGGTCTCGGCCCACACCCGCACCTGCGGTTGTGCCGAGCGACGAGAAAACTTCAAGGCGTTGCCCAGCAAGTTGATCAAGGCCTGACGCAACAAAGCCTTGTCCCCCTGCACCACCGGCAACGGGGCCACTTGCACTGGGCGGGCATGGCCTTCACCGTGCGACAACTCCAACTGCTGAACCGACTCCTCGACCAGGGACTCCAACGCCACGGTCTGACGGCGCAACTCGACGTGAGAAACCCGCGCCAATGCCAGCAGGTCCGACACCAGATCGGACAAATTGGCAGACTGCTTCTGAACGGCCTCGAACAAGCGCTGCGCACGGGGAACATCGCCCTCTGCCAACGCAGACAAGGCCACCGCAGACAGACCGGACATGCCGCCCAAAGGCCCCCGCAGGTCATGGGACACCATGCTGTTGAACGACTCCAGGGAGGCGATGATGTCGCGCAACTCGCGCGTGCGCTCCAGCACACGCTGCTCCAGCGACTCGTTGAGGTCACGCAGATGCGCCCGCATGCGCCCCATGGTGCCCGACATCACGCCCAAACCGGCCAGGGCAAACGGAACGGCCGACCAGTACCGCATCTCCACCTGGTTCAACCCCAGGGCTGCTGCCCCGGCCACCATCGGGATGTACAGCCCCAACATCGCGGCGGCAATGCCGTGACCGGCACCGGGCTCACGCCGCATCGCACCGATGCTGAGGTAGCCCAGGTAGGCAAAGATGGCGGCCGTCAGCGCATTGGCCATGAGGTTCTCATGACCCGGCCACAAGGGGCGGGCCGCAATCAATCCGATGTACAACAACCAGGTCACGGCGAAAGAGACCCAGGGGCCAGGGCGCGGATGCCCGGTGTACAGGCGACCGCCCGCGACCAGCGCCCCCATCGCAGAGATGCCCAACACCATGGTCACCAGTTTAAGCCCATCGCCCAGCGGCGAATGCATGGCGGCCAACAGCACGGGGGCGCCTGTGTTCATCACCCCCGCAGCGAGGTAGGTCGCACCCCACCAGCCCAGGCCCCATTCCGGGCGACCGTGACGAAAGCGCAAGAACACTGCGGCAACGAACAACTGCACCAAACCGGCGGCAATCGCGAAACCTTCCGAGAACGTCAAAGGAGGCATGCTGAGACCGAGGAATCTGACGTGCAGTGTCAGGCCATTCTCAACCCCGCTCGGCCGGTTTTTCCCTCACACCCCACCCAAATGGGGGATACACCCCTGCTGGAAGACCCGCAGTGCTCAAGGCTGTCGGACAGGTCGTGTCGGGATGCGCCACACCACGATGCAACCAACCAAGCCCGCCATCAGCACGGCCGCCTGCACCACAGGCCGCTCGGCCAACTGCCAGGCCGACACGCCCACCATCAAGGCCATCATCCCTGACGCCAGCCACTTGATGCGCAGCGGCAAACTGTGGTTCGCCTCCCAATCGCGCACCATCGGGCCCAGCCAGCGGTGCTGCACCAGCCACCGATGCAAGCGGGGCGAGGCCTTGGCAAAACACGCCGCGGCCAACAAGACAAAGGGGGTGGTGGGCAGGCCCGGCAGCACGGCGCCCAGCACACCCAGCAACAGCGAGAGCAGTCCTGCCCCGACCAGCAAGGCGCGCTTCAGTCGCACGCGGGCCGACAGGCGATCAGGTGACAGGGCAGGCTTCGGCGGGGGCATGCCGAGCATTGTCGCCCAGCGCGATCGTCCGTCACCCCATGCACGGGGTGGCACCTGAGCGCATCAGGCGCAGGCACGGGCCCAGTGGCGTGCCAGGCTGGGCTGAACCGCAGCGGGGTCTGCCAACAGCCCCATGTGCCCCAAGCCCACAACGGTCTCGACCACGGCGTGCGGATTGACCTCGGCCAGCCGGCTCACCATGTCGTGCGCAGGCGGCGTGGTGTGTGCACCGCGCACCAGGGTCATGGGTACATCCAACTGGTAGTGAGAGAAAGCCTGCGGCTCGGTCGAGACACTGCACACCTCGCGGAACATCTTCCAGGCCACGGGACGGGTCATGGCCTTCGCCTTTTCAGGCATGCTGGCCCACATGCCAGGGTGATTCCAGTAGTCGATGAAACGCTCGATCCAGGCCTCCGTGCCCCCCTCGGTCTCGTCCAGCATCGAGTTGGCCCCGTACAGCTCGGCGACCTGTGCGGCCGCTTCGGCGCTCAGCCGCTCGGGCTCTTGACGCAAGGCCCCGAACAGCACGGGCTCGTACAGCCACAAGGAACGCACGGGCAGGCCGCATTCCCGCGCCAGCGTCAAGGCCGCAAAGCCGCCATACGAATGCCCGCCCAGGTGAATGCCGGTGGTGCCCGGCTGAATCTGGGCCTTCAGGTGGGCCACTTCATCGTGCACCGAGAAGGCCGAGCCGCGCGGCAGCAGGTCCTGCGGGGTGTAGCCCCGGTTCACCGGCGTCAGCGGCGTGATGCCCTCGGGCAGGTCCACCAACAAGGGGCGCCACATGAATGGCCCCGTGGCCGTGGAATGGATGAACAACGCGACTTCGGACATGGCACACCTCATCTACTTGCATCAAAGAAGTAGATCAGAGATTAACACCACCAACTTGCATCAAGCAAGTAGAATCGAATCCATGCGTCGCACCTCCTTTGCCGACATGAACTGCTCGATTGCCCGCGCGCTCGACCTGATCGGCGAGTGGTGGACCTTGCTGATCGTTCGGGAAGCCTTCCTGGGCTGCCAGCGTTTTGGCGAGTTCGAAGCGCGCCTGGGCATCGCGCCCAATGTGCTGAGCCAGCGCCTGAGTCGGCTGGTCGAGGGCGGCATCCTGCAGGTGACGGCCACCAGCCAGAGCGGCAAGGCCCTGGCCTACCGCCTGACGGACAAGGGCCGCGATCTGCACCCGGTCATCGTGGCCCTGGCCCAATGGGGTGACAGGCATGCAGCCGCACCGGGAGGACCACCCATCCAGTTAGTGGAGCGCGCCACCGGCATGCCGATCGCGCCCCTGACCGCGCGCTCAGCCGTCACCGACCAGCCTCTGCGCCCGCGGGACGTTGCGGTGGTTGCCGGCCCGGGTGCCTCCGACGCGGATCGTGCACGGCTGAGCGATCTCAGGGCGCAGGAGCTGGCGCAAGGACGGCCGATGCCGGCCGAGCCAGCCCCGGGTACGTGATCAGGGCAACAGGCCCTGAGCTTGGCCGAACAGCAGGCCACCCACCGCCACCACGTGAACCACCAGCGTGGCCCAATAGGTGGTCTGAAACGCCTCCTTGCGTGATTTGTGACGCAGGATCTGCTGGGCGATCCGCGCCCCGGGCCAACCACCCAGCAAGCTCCACAGGTGCAGGCTGTTCTCCGGGGTGCGCCATTGGCCGCGCTGCGCCGCCCATTTGTCGCGCCAATACACGACAAAGGTCCAGACATTGAGCCCCAACCAGGCCGGAACGACCCAGGCCGGCAAACGCTGGGTCGCGCTGGCCCAGCCCAGCACGGCAGCCCACAACAGCGCGGCCCACAGGATCGGCCTCAGCCAGGGGTCGCGTGGTGCGGACGCAGGGGACGCCGCGCGCGCACGGCCACGCATGGGCGCATGGTTGGAAGCAGGCACCCGCCCTGTCGAGCGGGGCGCAAGCCCCTGCACGGCCACCGCACGCGGCCCCTTGCCGCCCACATGGACCAGCTCATAGCGCACAACCTGCCCCACCTGCGGCGTCCAACCTCGCTGCACGTCCTTCACATGGAAGAACACATCTTGCGTGTCAGCCGTGCCTTCGATGAAACCGAAGCCCCGGCCTGCCTCCCAGCGGATCACCTTGCCTGTTTTGTTCATGATGCAAAAAGGGGCCGAAGCCCCTTTGAATGGTGTCAAACTGTGATCACTTGGCCCAGTTGCCGTCCTTCAGGCCCGTGATCTTGTTGAACACGGGCTTGCCGGGCTGGTGGTCCAGGCGATCGGCCACGAAATAGCCGAAGCGCTCGAACTGGAACTTCTGATCGGGCAGCGCCGCAGCCAGCGAAGGCTCGACATAGGCCGTGACCACCTTCTTGCTGTCCGGGTTCAGGGCGGCCAGGAAGTCCTTGCCACCGGCGTCGGGTTGCGGATCGGTGAACAGGCGGTCGTAGATGCGCACTTCGGCAGCGACCCCATCGGCCACGCCCACCCAGGTGATGGCGGCCTTGACCTTGACCGAGTCGGCGCCCGGGGTGCCGCTCTTGGTGTCGGGCACCAGGGTGGCCAGTACCTCGGTGACGCGGCCGTCAGCGTCCTTGACGCAGCCAGTGCACTCGATGACGTAGCCGCCCTTCAGTCGCACCTTGTTGCCGGGGAACAAGCGCTTGTAGCCCTTGGGCGGCACCTCTTCAAAGTCCTCGCGCTCAATCCAGACTTCCTTGCCGATCGTGAAGTGACGGGGCGGCGCTGCCTGGCCTTCGGGCGGGTGCGGCAGCGCGGGCAAGGTGCAAGGCTCCAGGTGACCGGCACCCATCACCTCGTCCCAGTTGCTCAGGGTCAGCTTGACCGGGTCGAGCACGACCATGCCACGGTGCGCCTTGTTCTCCAGGTCGTCACGCAGCGCGATGTCCAGCGTGCTGTAGTCGATCCAGCTGTCGGACTTGGTCACGCCGATGCGCTCGGCAAACAGCTGCAGCGCCTCGGGCGTGTAGCCGCGACGGCGCAGACCCACGATGGTCGGCATGCGCGGGTCATCCCAGCCGCTCACGGTGCCCTCGTCCACCAGTTGCTTGAGTTTGCGCTTGCTGGTGATGACGTAGGTGAGGTTCAGGCGGGCGAACTCGTACTGGTGCGGTGTGGGTTGCTGCAGCAGGCCGCCTTCGGCCAGACGAGCTAGCAACCAGTCGTAGAACGGGCGCTGGTCTTCGAATTCGAGCGTGCAGATGGAGTGGGTGATCTGCTCGAGCGCGTCCTCGATGGGGTGCGCGAAGGTGTACATCGGGTAGATGCACCACTTGTCGCCCGTGTTGTGGTGGGTCGCACGGCGGATGCGGTAGATGGCCGGGTCGCGCAGGTTGATGTTGGGCGAGGCCATGTCGATCTTGGCGCGCAAGACCATGCTGCCGTCGGCATGCTGACCGTCGCGCATCTCCCGGAAGCGCGCCAGGTTCTCGGCCGGCGTGCGGCTGCGGAAGGGGCTGTCCTTGCCGGGCGTGGCGAAGTCGCCGCGGTTGGCGCGCATCTCTTCGGGCGTCTGCTCGTCCACATAGGCCAGACCGGCTTCGATCAGGTACTCGGCGGCGCGGTACATGAAGTCGAAGTAGTTGCTGGCGTAGTACAGGTGCTCTTGTGCCTGGCCGTTGAAGTTCGACGTCCACTCGAAACCCAGCCACTTCACCGCATCGATGATGGCGTTGACGTATTCGGTCTCTTCCTTCTCGGGATTGGTGTCGTCAAAGCGCAGGTGGCAGACGCCGCCATAGTCACGCGCCAGCCCGAAGTTCAGGCAGATGCTCTTGGCGTGGCCGATGTGCAGGTAGCCATTGGGCTCGGGCGGGAAACGGGTGCGGATCTTGGCCGGATCGGGCTCGCCGGCGGCGTGGTGGGCGGCATCGCCCGGGGTGCCGGCCCAGCGACGGCTGGCGTAGGTGCCCTGCTCCAGATCGCGATCGATGATGGCGCGCAGGAAGTTGCTGGGCTTGGCGGATGTGGTGTCGTCGGTCGGGGCGTTCATCCCTCGATTCTACGGGGCCGCTGGTCAGATGAGGCTCTGCACGATATAAGGAAAGCCTGTTCACCTGCACTCGCGACTACCATGGGCAACGGCAAAGACAACGGCAAGAACAAAGCCAAAGGCGGCAGCCAGACCGGTGGCAAAGGCAACGACACGGCTGGCAAGAACCGCAAGGCCGCGAGTGGTTTGAGCAAGAAGGATTACGAGGCCTTGCTGGAGCCGCTGCAGATCGAGCTCAACGGCATGGCGCGCTGGCTGGCCCACCACGGCAAACGCCTGGTCGTGATCTTTGAAGGGCGCGACACGGCCGGCAAGGGCGGCGCCATCAATGCGATAGCGGACTGCCTCAGCCCACGCCAGTGCCATGTGGTGGCGCTGAGCAAACCATCGGAAGACGAACAGGGACAGTGGTACTTCCAGCGCTATGTGCCCCACCTGCCCACCGCCGGTCAGATCACCCTGTTCGACCGCAGCTGGTACAACCGCCCCGGCGTCGAAACCGTGATGGGCTTTTGCAAACCGCAGGACACGGAACGCTTTTTCAAGCAGGCACCGGTGTTCGAGCAGTTGCTGGTCGATGATGGCATCCTGCTGTTCAAGTACTGGCTCACGGTGGACCAGGCCCAGCAGGAAGAACGCTTTGCCGAGCGCCGCGAAGACCCGCTCAAGCGCTGGAAGCTGTCACCGATCGACCTGGTGGCGCGCGAGAAGTACGAAGACTATGGCCGCGCCCGTGACCGCATGCTGGCTGCGACCCACACCCCGCACGCACCGTGGACGCTGGTGGATTTCAACGACCAGCGCCTGGGCCGTTTGACCCTGATCCGTCATTTGCTGGACCATCTGCCGGACACGCAGGTGCCCGAGCAGACCATCGAGTTTCCGCCGTTGCCGGGCCAGCCCGCCCAGGAATCTTTCAGCGGCCCTTTGAAGCCGATCCCGCCGTTCAAGCTGCCGAAGTCGGTGGATTGAAGCGCCGCAGTGCGGGTCAGGGTTGCGGCTTGGCCCGCTCCTGGGCGCGCTCGGCGTAGCGGTTGAAGCGCCAGGCCGTGCCTTCGGCGGTGATGCGGCGCCAGGTGGCGCGCTTCTCGGCCGGGCTCATCTCGGGCCAGTGCTGCACCTCGGCAAAGGTGCGGCCGCAGCCCTTGCACAGGGCGTCACCCTGACTGGTCGAGCAGATGGCGATGCAGGGGGTGTCGGGCAGGCTGTCGTACCAGGCCAGCCACGGGCCGCGGAAGTGCGCAGGCATGCTGGCCTCGTCGCACTCCACCTCCTGATGACGGTCCAGCAGTGCCAGCAAGGCGCTCAACTGAGTCACGGCATCGTGCGGTGTCCACCCGCCAAGCGGCGCTTCGCGACTGCGCCACCATTGCAGCGCAGCCTCGATGTCGGTGCGGTGGATGCCGGGCATGACGACAGCGTTCAGCAGAGGGTCCAGAAATCAGTAAGGGAGCGTGGTCGCCCCGGCTTCAGGCCTGGGCCGCCTTGCTCGCCTTGGCAGCCTGCTCTGCGGCCTCGTGGGCCTGCAGCGCCGCCAGGGCCGCTTCGACGGCTTCGCGGCTGACGCCTTCGGCCAGGCTCACGGGCGCTTCGGCCAAGGGCGCTGCCCCTTCGGTCTTGAAGCGCTTGACCCAGGCCCCCGCCACGCGGCCTTCGGCAAAGGCCTGGCTTTGCAACAGCAGGTCGCCGTGGGCGGTGGTCAGCTTGAAGTAGAACTGGCCATCGGCTTCACGATATTGCTTGAACACGGCCAACTCGGCCTTGTGCGCGGGGCCAGCCTTGGCCTCGACGGCTGCCGAGGCCACCATGCGGCGCAGACCGACGGCGTGGCGCAACTCTTTGAGGAACGGCGTGGCGCGTGCACGGGCCTTGTCGGCACCGGCTTGCAGCACCGACTCGATCTGCTCCGGATGGGCCACCAGTTCGGCATAGCGGGCGCGCATCGGGCCCACGTGGGCTTCGATCAGGTCAACCAGACGCTGCTTGGCCTCGCCCCAGGCTAGGCCGGCACGCAGGTCGGCGCGGAAGGTCTCGCGCTGAGCGGCGTCGGCAAAGGCGTCAAACAGGGTGACGAGGTGGGCGCCTTCCGGGTCCTTGGGCTCGCCGGGCAATTTGGAATCGGTCACCACGCGGGCAATGGCCTGCTGCAGCGCCTTCGGGCCACCTTCGAACAAGGGCACGGTGTTGTCGTAGCTCTTGCTCATCTTGCGGCCGTCCAGACCTGGCAGGGTCGCCACGGCGTCTTCGATCTCGGCCTCGGGCAGCACAAACAGATCCTTGCCACCGCCGTAGAGGTGGTTGAAGCGCATTGCCACGTCGCGCGCCATCTCGATGTGCTGGATCTGGTCACGGCCCACGGGCACGCGGTGAGCGTTGAACATCAGGATGTCGGCCGCCATCAGGATGGGGTAGCAGTACAGACCCATGGTGATGTTGGCGTCCGGGTCCTCGTCCTTGGCCACGTTGGCGTCCACCGACGCCTTGTAGGCGTGAGCGCGGTTCATCTGGCCCTTGGCGGTCACGCAGGTCAGCAGCCAGTTCAGCTCGGTGATCTCGGGGATGTCGCTCTGGGCGTAGAAGGTCACGCGCTCGGTGTCCAGGCCCGCGGCCAGCCAGGTGGCGGCGATTTCCAGACGCGAACGGGCGATGCGAGCCGGGTCGTCGCACTTGATGAGCGCGTGGTAGTCGGCCAGGAAGAAGAAGCTCTCGACCCCCGGCTCGCGGCTGGCCGCAATGGCCGGCCGGATGGCGCCGACGTAGTTGCCCAGGTGAGGGGTACCCGTGGTGGTGATGCCGGTGAGAACGCGTTGGGTCATGAGAGGGTGGCCAAAGGTCGGAACAAGAGGGAAATTGTAGGGGCTCCCCCTTGCGCCCGCTCCCCGAACCAAGACACGACCCACTACACTCTAGGCCGCATGAAAAACATCGTCATCCTGATCTCCGGCCGCGGCTCCAACATGGAAGCCATCGTCAACGCCTGTCAGCGTGAGGGCTGGCCTGCCCGCATCGCGGCGGTGATCAGCAACAAGGCCTCGGCCAGCGGCCTGCAGTTTGCGGCCGCCCAGGGCATTGCCACTGCCGTGGTCGACCACAAGGCTTTTGACAGCCGCGAGGCCTTCGATGCCGAACTGGCCCGCGTGATCGATGGCTACCAGCCCGATGTGGTGGTGCTGGCCGGCTTCATGCGCATCCTGACCGAAGGTTTTGTGCGCCATTACGAAGGCCGCCTGCTCAACATCCACCCCTCACTGCTGCCGGCCTTCCCCGGCCTGCACACGCATCAGCGCGCCATCGAGGCGGGTTGCAAGCTGGCCGGCGCCACCGTGCACTTCGTGACGCCCGAGCTGGACCACGGCCCGATCGTGCTGCAAGCCGCCGTTCCGGTGCTGGCCGATGACACCGAGGACAGCCTCTCAGCCCGTGTGCTGACGCACGAACACGTGATCTACCCGCAGGCCGTACGCTGGCTGGTGGAAGACCTGCTGAGCGTGAACGACGGCGTGGTGCGCCACCGCCAAGGTGCCACGCAGGTGCGCTGGGGCGGTTGAGCCGTGTGACGGCCGCGCCCCTCGGGTCACGGCCTCGGATGCCATGAGCACCCTGCCCCTTCTGTTCTCGTACCGGCGCTGCCCTTACGCCATCCGTGCCCGCCTGGCGCTGTGGCAAGCGGGCCTGGCCGTGCAGGTGCAGGAGGTGTCGCTGCGCGACAAGCCGGCCGAGCTGCTGCGGCTGTCGCCCAAGGGCACGGTGCCGGTGCTGTGTCTGGCCGACGGCATGGTGCTGGAGCAAAGCCTGGACATCATGCGCTGGGCCCTGGCGCAGCACGACCCGGATGGCTGGCTGCAAGCCGCCCCATTGGAGGCCATGCTGGCCCTGATCGCCCAGAACGACGGTCCCTTCAAACAGCTGCTCGACCGCTACAAGTACGCCGAGCGACATCCGGAACGCACGGCGAGCGAATGGAGAGATGAAGCCGTCCGCACGCACCTGGCCGACCTGGAAGCGCGACTGCAGCGCCAGCCCTGCCTGTTCGGCCCCCACTGGTCGCTGGCCGACATGGCCCTGCTGCCCTTCGTGCGCCAGTTTGCCCAGGTGGACCGCGCCTGGTTCGATGCCACCCCGGCCTTGCCCGCCCTCCGCGCCTGGCTGCAACGCGGCCTGGACCTGCCCCTGTTTGCCAACGTGATGGCCAAGCCGGAGCGCTCCGCGCAAGGCTGATCGCCCAACTGGATCGGCCGCGATCACGCCCACACCCTGCCCATGGACACCCTGAACCGACTGCGCGCAGGCCAACTGGCCGGCGTCACCCGCCTCGACCTGTCTTGCGGCCTGACCGAACTCCCCGAGGAGGTGTTCGCTCTGGCCGACACCTTGGAAGTCCTCAACCTGAGCGGTAACCGGCTGCGCAGCCTGCCCGACCTGAGCCGTCTGCATCGGCTGAAGGTGCTGTTCTGCTCGGACAACGACTTCACCGAAGTGCCCGAGCACCTGGGCGCGTGCCCCAGCCTGCGCATGGTGGGCTTCAAGTCCAACCACATCCGCCATGTGCCGGCCTCGGCCTTGCCACCCACGCTGCGCTGGCTGATCCTCACGGTCAACGAGATCGAGACGCTGCCCGACGCCATCGGCCGGTGCTCGGGGCTGGAGAAGGTCGCGCTGGCCGGTAACCGCTTGCGCACCCTGCCCGAGAGCATGGCGGCCTGCCAGCAACTGGGCCTGCTGCGGATCTCGGCCAACGACTTCCACACCCTGCCCGGATGGTTGCTGACCTTGCCCAAACTGGCCTGGCTGGCCTACGGGGGCAACCCATGTGAGGTCGCCGCGGCAAGCGGCGCGTCAACACCCGATGCGACAGCGCAGACCTCCTGGCCGCTCATCCCCTGGTCGAGCCTGACACTGGCCCACCTGCTGGGTGAAGGCGCGTCCGGCCACATCCATGCGGGCACGTGGCGACGCACACCCTCAGGCGAACCCGAAGCGGTGGCCGTGAAGCTCTTCAAGGGGGCCCTGACCAGCGACGGGCTACCGGACCAGGAGATGCAGGCCTGCCTGACCGCCGGCACACACCCGCACCTGATCCCGGTGCACGGTGTGCTGCAAGCTCACCCTGAAGGACGGCAAGGTCTGGTGATGCCACAGCTGGATGCCAGCTGGCGCGTGCTGGCCGGGCCGCCCAGCCTGGACAGTTGCACCCGCGATGTGTACGCGCCGGATGCCGCCTGGTCCATCGATACCGCCTGGCGCCTCGCGCAAGGCATCGCCTCGGCGACCGCGCACCTGCACGCCCGCGGTGTCCTGCACGGCGATCTGTATGCGCACAACATCCTGTGGCGCTCGGACGGGCAGGCTCTGCTCGGTGACTTCGGCGCCGCGTCCATCTTGCCGACGGGTGCGACACAACAGGCCACCCGCGATGCGCTGGCCAGGATGGACACGCTGGCGTTTGGCCACCTGCTCGAAGAACTGCTGCAAGGCACCGCCACCGCGGAGGACGATGATCCGCGTGCACAGACTTTGCGTCACTGGCAGGCGCGTTGCACCGATGCGCACGTGCTCGATCGACCTAGTATGCAAGAGGTGCGTCAGGCACTGCGCCAAGCCTGATGCCAGACAAGGTCGGCCGAAGCTAAAAAGCAAGTCCGCTGGGCACGCTGATGGAACAGTACTCTTGCTCGCAACTTTGGCCCAATTGGTCGTAGCTGTTGTCGCCCCAAACTCGCAAGCCACCCTCTCGGTTCAGTGCCGCACTGTGCCAACGGCCCGCCACGGCATGGCGGTAAGTGCCTGGCGCGCCGACCTGAACCGGTGTCGCAGCATCCGATTTGGGTTCATTGCCAATCTGGCCGCAGCAGTTGCTCCCCCAAGCCCACAGGCTCCCGTCTTGCTTCACCGCCAGGCCATGCCACTCGTTGATGGACACATGGGCATACCCCGGGCCGGCAATTTTGACTGGGGTTGATTGATCCGCAGCCGACCCATCCCCCACTTGCCCATACCCATTCCAACCCCACACATAGAGATCACCGCTCTCGGTGATCGCTGCGGTATTGGTGGTACCCGCAGCCACCTGCGTGAACTTCAGAGGCGTCAGCCCAACGTCCCAAACATCAATTTTTTGCGGCATGGACTGAGTCAGGTTGGTGCCGTCACCCAATTGCCCATGAGCATTGCCGCCCCAAGTCCACAGATTGCCACCGGCATCGATGGCAGCCGTGTGGTACGGCCCAGCCGCCACGGCAATGAACTGGGTCCCTGCCATGATGTGCTTCGGTACATCCGTGGTGTCGACCCCGCCATCACCCAACTGACCATAGGTGTTCTGGCCCCAAGTCCACAAACGACCGTCGCGGTCGATCGCTGCTGAGTGCGCGCCCCCGGCGCTCACCTGCTGGTAAAGGGCTTGGCCAACGCGAATGGGCAGTGCCTCATCCACATTCGCACCGTTGCCGAGTTGACCGTTCTCGTTCTTGCCCCAAGCCCACAAGGAGCCATCCGCCTTGAGTGCCAGGTTGTGAAACTCCCCAGAGGATACGGCGGTGTAAGCCTGGTCACTCGTGGCGTCCAATCGGGTCGGCGCCTGGCTGGTCGCAGCCGTCTTGTCGCATGCAGAACCGTAGGTGGAACACCCCCATGTCCACAGGCTGCCGTCGGCCTTGATGGCCACCGAATGTGTGGCGCCCGCGGCAATGGCAACAAAGCCCGTCGGTTGCACAGGTGGCGCGTTGGGCGTATCGGAAGATCCACCGCCACCACAGCCAAACAGGGAAGCCGTCACCAGGATGGTGGCGGTCCATCCACGAAGACGTGCGAATGAGCTCAATGGTGCGGACATCAGGTGTACCTTGATCGGGATCAGCCTGAGAAAGGCTCCGCGCAACCCGAGATGGTCACTGCAGAGCTGCCCCGACTCAATGACGTGAACGACGTCGATGGACACATGCCATCAAGGCCAAACCGGTCGCCAACAGCGCCCAGGTCGAGGGCTCCGGCACGGCCGCAGCCGACACCTTGAAGTTGTCAAAGCCATTGATCTCGCTGTTACCTTGCCCGAAGCCATTGTGTGACTCCAGCACGATGCTCACGCTCGTGACATCGGCCAGCACATCGCCCAGGTTGGCACCCCAGGTGGCCGCATCCAGCGTCGTGGCATAGGTTTGCCAGGTGCCACCCGGCTCTGTGCCTGGTACCAGATCCACTGTCACCTGCCCAGCCGAACCGGTCAAAGTGACCTGCCCGAAGTCCCCCCAATCCGATGCGACACCGCTGAGGTTGATGGCATCGAAGGACAAGGTGCCGCCCAGATACTGCGACCAGTTGCCCAGCAGGGACGACGGCAGGTACAGCGACATGTTGGCGCCATCGATGTCGGTTTGCGCCAGGTAGCCGCCCGCCTCGTGAACCAAGGTGCCGCCCGTTGCGGTGATACCTTGGGCATCGGTGTCAAAGGTCAAGGCGATGTTGGCCGCCTGGGCTCCGCCCACGCAGGCCGCCGCCAGCATCACCGCGCTCAAGCCATTGCGCATGCTCATGTTCCGGTCCTCCCTATGATTGGTGTTGCCAGCCCGCGGCCGGCCCAATCACTCTAAGAGAGAAATTCGGACACATCTGGCGACTGCAACACGCAGACACAATTGACCATGCAGCAGGCACCGCCTCCCCCGTGAACCGGGGAGGCGCAGGCGCTCAAGCAGCCTGTACGGTCAAGCCGGCTGGGTCCACGTAGCGCTGACGGAAGGCCTCGAAGTCCAGCGTGTCCGCGGCCTCGATCTGCGCCTGTTCGGCCAAGGAGGCTTGCGCCTGCGCCTGCCAGGTGGCGCGTTCAGCCTCCGACAAGGGCTGCGACAACAGGGACTGCTTCACGTCTTGCGAACAAGCCAAGCCAAAGGCATCGAAGCGACCAGCATGCTGCGTGCGGATCGCCTCCAGCACACGGGCCGAGGGCAAGGTGTCGGGCGCCAGGAAGTCGCGGCGCGCCTGGGCCCAGGCTGCCTGATACGCCTCGCCACCTTGGGCTTGGTCCAAGGCTTCGGCCACCGCCATGCCTTCGTCCAGCAAGGCCAAACCCCAATCCCGCAAGCTGATGACTTGACCGCCCCGTTGCAGCATCAGCCCCGGCTCGCGCCCACGGGATGCCGCCAACAGGTGGTTGGCCTGCAAGGCTCGGATCTCCTCAGGGCTGTCCGGCGGGCTGTCCGAGAGCAGCGCATGCGTCAGGAACACGTCCAGCACCCGGGCCGTGTGCGTATCGATGCCCACCGCCAGGAAGGGATTGAGGTCCATGCAACGTACCTCCACGTACTCCACACCCCGCTCGCGCAGGGCGTGCAAGGGACGCTCACCGCTGCGGATCACGCGCTTGGGACGGATGGTGCTGTAGAACTCGTTTTCGATCTGCAGCAAGCTGGTCGCCAGCTGGCGGTAGCCGCCCTGCTCGTCACGGATGCCGATGGCCTCGTAAGCCGGGTACGGCACCGTCAGCGCTTCGTGCAGCGAGTTGGCATAGCCTTCCAGGTCGTTGTAGCTCACGCACAGGGCCGATTGCGCATCGCTCTGGTAACCCAGGCGACCCATGCGCAGCGAGGTGGCGTAGGGCAGGTAGAGCGTCGCGTCGCTCAGGGTGTCCAGGCCATGCGGCTGGCCGGCGGCAAAGGCCGAGGTCACCGCAGGCGAGGCACCAAACAGCACCAGCAGCAAGAAGGAGTGGCGACGGAAGTTGCGGATCAGCGCAAAGTAGTCGGCACTGCTGGCGCCAGGGAAGGACCAGTTGTAGTGAATGCCCGAGATGGTCTGCATCCGCGAGCCGTAGCGATGCGACAGGCCCAGGCGATACACGCGCTTGGCCTGGCCGACGTTCGAGCTGCCGTAGTAGCCAATCGGGATGTCGGCATCGGCGGGCAAGCGGCCCGGCATGCTCGCGGCCCACATGCACTCGTCGCCCAGCGATTGCAGTACCACGCGGTGGATGGTGGTGAGCTCGTTGAGGCAGTCGTCAACGCGGTCGTGCACACCCGTCACCAGCTCCAGCTGCGATTCGCTGAAATCGGTGGTGATGTGCGGATGGGTCAGGGCCGAGCCCAAGGCTGCCGGATGGGGCGTGCGTGCCAAGGCACCGTCCGGCGCCACACGCAGGCCTTCCTTCTCGATGCCACGCTTCATGCCACGCAGGCGTGCGGCATCCAGGTCGCGCAGTCGTTGATGCAAGGTCATTCCGGGCCTACCCCTCTATTCTCAGCACAGGTGCCCCACCCACCCGGATGAGGCACGGGCGCCGATTGTGCGCCAAGCTGCCGACGCGTGCATGACAGCCCGAAATGCCCTTTTTGGACCTGCATCAAAGACGATGCCGACGGTTTTGACTTAGCGGCGGCGACGGAGTGGCACGATGGCTCACCACCGCGAGCGGTGATCCTCGGTCACCCCCAGCAGCCCATCGATCGGGATGACAGGCCCGTCGGGGGCCGTGCGCACCCAGCCGTGGAAGGTGCCCACGGGCTGGATGTAGCTGCTGGCCGCGACGCCGAGGTTGCGCCGATCTTGACGCGCGCCCTCCGGACGGAACTGCAACTCGAGCAGGCCATCGTCGGTGTGGATACGCCAGGGGCTCAGGGGATGCGCCGGATCGAAGTCGAACTGTGCCGCGCCCAAGGGATGCAGCCCCCCGTCCAGCCACAGCGCATTTTCCTGGTCGCCAAAGTAGCCTTGCTGCAGGTTGAAACCCAGATGCCGGTCGTGCGCGCTCGCCCAGCGCCAGGCGGTGTCACGTGCCAGCAGCCCGTTGGAGCTGTCCAGGCTGCCGGTGGCATCTTGCAGGCTGTGTCGCTCACCCTCCAGCTCGAACCAGCCCGCCACGGGCAGGCCGGGGGACTTCTGTGTGGCGTGCCCCAGGCCACCGTGCACGGGGCCCACCGCCAGCAAGAAAGGCGGTGCCTGACTCACATCCAAATCCACCTGCAGACGCAAGCCACCCGCCCGCACCCGCACGGCCAGCGTCTCTCCCGCGGACTGACCGATGCGCAACGTGGCACCTGGACCGCGAAACCGCGCCTGCCCGCCATGCACCGGTTGGTCGCTCACCGCGCCTGACAGCCAGGGCAAGCCATCTTGCGACCAGTCCAGCACCACCCGCTTGTGCCGGCGATCGAACACATAGGCAAACGCCGACATGGCCCACCCCAGGTCCACAATGGCCAAGCCGATGAACCAGTGTTCGGCCGCCAGCCCCACGTACTGCCAACGCTTGTGGTGACAGCGACGCCACCAGATCGCGCGCTGCTGGGCACTCGTCAAGGTCGACCAGTCGATGCGTGGGATGCACCCGGCATAGCGACCCGTGGCGATCTGACCCGCGTGCACGACCGACAGCGGTGGTGCGGGCACAGGCGACTCGGATGTTGGAGGCAAGGGGCTGGGAGGCGGCGCTGTGCGTGTCCCTGGACTCATCGTTGGATCCTGTTCATGTGCTGCCACTCATGTGCTGCGGCCAATTGTCAAAGCCCGACGACAGAGTGTCAGCTGCCGCTGCCGACGCCATTGCACCGGGGGCAGCCCCGTCCAATGGCGAAAGGCCCGCGTGAAGGCGCTTTGCTCGGAATAGCCCAGCAGCAAGGCGATCTCGGTCACGTCCAGCCGATCGCGTGTCAGGTGGGCCTCGGCCAGGTGCCGACGGGTGTCGTCCAGCAGTTGCTGAAACGAGGTGCCCTGCTCGGCCAGGCGGCGCTGCAGACTGCGCACGCTGGTGTGGTGGGCCTCGGCCAAGGCCGCCAGCGTGGTGCGCCCCTCGCGGATCAAGGGCACCAGGGTGCGGCGCCAGGCATCGACCACGGCGGGCACCCGTGACACCTCGGCCAGCAGCGCTTCGGCCTCGCGGTCCAGCGCGGCGAGCAAGGCCGAGTCGGCCTGGCGCATGGGCAGGCCCAGCACGGCGGCATCGAGCACGATGCGGGTGCAGGCCGCATCAAACCGCACGCCACCGCCAAAGAAGTCGAGATAGGGCTGCACCTGCGTGGGCGGTGGGTTGACGAAGCACACCTCGCGCACCGGCCAGTAGCGTCCGGTCAGGTTGCGCGCCAGTTGCACCAGCGACGCAATCGCGGTCTCATCCACCAGGGCGCCGGGCCGGCCACGGGCCACGCCCCACTCCACCGCCACACCGTCAGGGCCGGGGCGCACTTCCGCCGGGTTCGCGTCGTACACGGAGGCATGAAAGCGCTCCAGTCGCTGCAGGGCCTCGCCCAACGTCGCGCAGGCCAGGGCCACATGGCCCAGCACCCCGAAATGATGCGGCCCGATGCCCTCGGCAATGCGCAGCCCCAGGCCGGGCCGCTGCTCCAGCGCATCCACCCGGGCCAGCCAGCGCTGCCAGATCGACATGGGCACGAAGTGCGCGTCCGGGTCGGGCGCCTCGCCCAGCACCTGCGATGGGTCCAGCCCCTGCTGCACCAGGTATTCCTGCAACAGCTGAACGTAAGACGAGGCAACGCGGGTTTCGACCATGGACCTTCCATCAAGACAGCCCCGATCATGCCGCCCTTGCGGCCCCACGGCCATCGGGACGAGCCTCATGCGTGCCGCCTCAATTTGGCGCGATCGGTCAAGAAATGCCCGCCGCGGCACGGCAAGCTGAAGGCCTGTTTGCAGCCATCCGCTGCCTTTCCCCCCCGCCTGATCACCATGACCGACCTGGCCACCTTGCTCGCCACCTGGCGCATCGATTTGCCTTTCACCGTGCCGCCCTGGCTCGCTCACTCCGACCTGCGCGAATGGCTGCTGGTGCTGCTGGCGCCCGTGTTCCTGCTGACGGTGCTGGTGGAATGGCTGCATTTGCGGCGCCGTGACCGTCAAGCCGGCCCACCCATTTACGAACTGCGTGACGCGCTCGACAGCCTGAACCTGGGCGGCGTCTACATGCTGCTCGACGTGGTGATCGTGCTGACCCTGGTGCTGCCCGCGATGACTTTTGTCTACGGCCACCGCCTCACCACGATCGACATCACGCCCTGGACCTTCGCCGCCCTCTTCCTGGGCGTGGAGTTCTGCTACTACGTCTTCCACCGTGCCAGCCACCGCATCCGCTGGTTCTGGTGCGCACACGTCGTGCACCACGGCTCGGAGCACATGAACTTCACCACCGCCATGCGCCAGAGCTGGCTCTACAGCTTTGCCGGCAACTGGCTGTTCTACACCCCGCTGGTCTGGCTGGGCTTCGAGCCACGCTGGGTGCTGTTTGCGCTGGCCATCAATCTGGCCTACCAGTTCTTCGTGCACACACAGTGGATCGCCAAGCTGCCCGCGCCCATCGAGTTCATCTTCAACACGCCCTCACACCACCGGGCCCACCATGGCCGCAACCCGCGCTACATCGACAAGAACTACGGCGGCACGCTGATCATCTTCGACCGCCTGTTTGGCACCTTCGTGCCCGAGACCGAAGCGCCCGACTACGGCCTGGTGCGCCAGGTGCACAGCCACAACCCGATCTGGCTGACGATCCACGAGTGGGTGGCCATGCTGCGCGACATGGCCCGCCCCGGTCCATGGTCCGAACGACTGAAACACCTGTGGGCGCCCCCGGAATGGGAGCGAACGCGGGATAATCCGGCCCATGCATCCGAACGCCCTCCTCGACCTCACCACGCAACTCGTCCGTGAGGTGCTCAAGCTCGACGCCCCGGCCGACAGCATCGTCTCGTACTTCTTCCGCAGCCACAAGGAGCTGGGGCAGCGCGAACGCCACGCTCTGGCCGAAACCGCCTACGCGGTGCTGCGCCAGCGCCTGCTGTGGGCCAACCTGGCCCAGTCCGGTCACGGCCCGATGGAGCGCCGACTGGTGCTGCTGGCCTGGCAAGGTGAACCCCATGTCCTGAAAAAGGGCATGACCGCCGACGAGGCCCAATGGCTGGAACGCACCCAGGCCGTGGACCGCAGTGCGATGCCCGACAAGCTGCGCCACAACCTGCCCGACTGGCTGTCCAACAGCCTGCGCGCGCAGCTGAGCGATGAAGAGTTCTGGGCCCTGGTGGCCACCTTCTCGGCCGGCGCCCCGCTGGACCTGCGCGTCAACGCGATCAAGAACAAGCGCGAAGCCGTGATCGAGGCCCTGGCCGCCGCCAACATCCACGCCGAACCGACGCCCTACTCGCCCATTGGCCTGCGCATCCAGGGCAAGCCGGCGCTGCAAAAGCTGGCGCTCTACACCGGTGGCGAAGTGGAAGTGCAGGACGAAGGCAGCCAACTGCTGGCCCTGCTGACAGGTGCCAAGCGCGGTGAAATGGTGGTGGACTTCTGCGCCGGCGCCGGCGGCAAGACCCTGGCCCTGGGCGCGATGATGCGCAACACGGGCCGCCTGTACGCCTTCGACATCTCCGGCCACCGCCTGGATAACCTCAAGCCGCGCCTGGCGCGCAGCGGCCTGTCGAACGTGTACGCGACCCAGATTGCGCACGAAAACGACGACCGCATCAAGCGCCTGCGCGGCAAGATCGATCGCGTGCTGGTCGATGCGCCCTGTTCGGGCCTGGGCACCCTGCGCCGCAACCCCGACCTGAAGTGGCGTCAAAGCCCCAAGGCCATCGAGCAGTTGCAAGCCAAGCAGACATCCATCCTGAACAGTGCCGCCCGCCTGCTCAAGCCGGGTGGCCGTCTGGTGTACGCCACCTGCAGCCTGATGCCCGCCGAGAACGAGGTCATTGCCAACGCCTTCAGCGAAAGCCACCCGGACTTCGTGCTGCTGGACGCGAAGGAACAACTGGAGAAGATGGGCGTGGCCCAGGCCGAGACGCTGGTCACACCGGCCGGCCACCTGCGCCTGTGGCCGCACCGCCATGCCACCGACGGCTTCTACGCCGTGGCGTGGGAAAAGAAGGCCTGACCATGAAAAAGGCCTGAGTCACCTCAGGCCTGCATACGGGTCAAAGCGGGAAAGCGCCTGATCAGAACAGGCTTTCCTTGATGTAGATGATGTCGGACGGCTGAAGCTTGTCGTTCATGCCCGGCTCGATGATCTTGACCTTGCCCGACGCATCGCGGCGGTGCACTTTGATGCCGCGCTCGGTGCCGCGCAGGGTCAAGCCACCGGCGGTCGCCAGCGCCTGCAGCACGGTGGTGTCACGCACCAGCACCTGAGCGCCAGGACGCTGCACTTCGCCATACACATAAATCTGGGGGGCGCGGTCCACCCAGATGCTGTCGCCGTTTTGCAGCTGCATGTCTTCGACCGTGCCCTGGCTGGCAAATACCTTGGGGAAGTCCACTTCCAGGCGGAAAGGCTTGCCCTCTCGCGTGCCCGACACCACCACGATGTCAGAGCCCACGCCCGGCACGATGCCGCCGGCCAGCGCCAAGACTTCGCTCAGTCGCGAGTTGCCCGCTTCCAGCGGATAACGACCCGGACGGTTCACCTGCCCCAGCACCGACACCTGGTTGGCCTTCACGGCGATCACCAGGATCGCGACCTGAGGCTGCTTGAGGAAGTTGCCATCCTTCAGGCCTTTGGCGATCTTCTTCTCGGCGTCCGACACGGTGAGCCCACCGATCTGCACACTGCCCAGCAAGGGGTAGGAGATCACCCCGCCTTCAGGGATGCGGGTTTCGACCAGCAAGTCCGGGTTCTGGTACACCGTGACCCGAATCTGGTCACCCGCGCCCAGCACGTAAGCACTGTCCTCTGCAGCCCAGGCACCCAGGCTGCAAGCCATCAACATCGTGGTCATCAACCACTTCAGCACATCACGCATTCTCGTCATCACATGGTCCTCGCATCAACACATCGGGGCCCCCCTAGCGGGAAGCCTCGTAGCGCCCCAATGTAGCAGCGGCACTTGGGCGAAAACGCGTCAGAACCCCGGTGACACCACGAGTCGGGGTTCTCGCTTTCCCTGATGCCTGATCGCCGATGGCGCGCGGCAGGAACCGGCACCTCAAGCCAAGCTCATGTTGGTGCGCTCCAGGTAAGCCGCCACCTCCTGTGCCGGCATGGGGCGCGAGATCAGGAAGCCCTGCACGTCGCCACACCCCAGCGCACGCAACATGACCAGCTGTTCGGCGGTCTCCACCCCTTCGGCGGTGATGTCCAGGCGCAGAGCCTGGGCCAGCGTGATGATGGCCGTGACCACCGCCTGAGCGTCCTGGTCACTGTCGAGCGAGCGCACGAACATGCCGTCGATCTTGAGCTTGTCGAGCGGGAAGCGGCGCAGATAGGCCAGGGAGGAGTAGCCGGTGCCGAAATCGTCCATGGCCACCCGCACGCCACGCGCGCGCAAGGCCATCAGCGTGGCCTGGGCACCGTCGTGGTCTTCGATCAGCGCAGACTCGGTGATTTCCAACTCCAGACGCTCCGGAGCCAGTCCACTGATGTAGAGAGCCTCGTCCACCAGATCGAGCACCGCCGAACTTCGGAACTGCACCGCAGACAGGTTGACGGCCACACGCAACGCTTCCGGCCACTTGGCGGCGGCCAGGCACGCCTCGCGCAGCACCCAGTTGCCCAGTGGCACGATCTGACCAGTCTCTTCGGCCACAGGGATGAACTCACCCGGACCGATCAACCCCCGCTCAGAATGCTGCCAGCGCACCAAGGCCTCAAAGCCGATGACCTCACCACTGTCAAGGTGCATCTGGGGCTGGAAGTACAGCTGGAACTGCTCGGCCGCGAGCGCCTGGCCGAGTTCATTTTGCAAACGCACGCGGGCACGGGCGCTGTCGGCCAAGCCGATGTCGAAGAAGCGGAAGGTGTTGCGGCCAGCCGCCTTGGCAGCGTACAAGGCCAGGTCGGCACACTGGAGCAAAGACTGCGGATCACGCCCGTCACGCGGCGCCAGCGCCACGCCGATGCTGGCACGCACCTCCACGAGCACGTCATCGAGCTGGATGGGTTCGCTGAGCAGGTTGAGCAGGCGCTCGGCCAGCGCGCCCGACTTCTTGGGGCTGGTGTAACGCCAGGTCAGCAATGCGAATTCGTCGCCCCCCAAGCGGGCCAACAGGTCGCCCTCGGCCAGGATGGTCTTGAGACGGCCACCGACCCGACGCAGCAACTGATCGCCGACGCTGTGTCCCAGCGAGTCGTTGATGTGCTTGAAGTTGTCGAGGTCAAGGAACAGCAGCGCACACGGACGTGGCTCGGCGTCGGGGGCGGCCTTGAGTCGCTCCAGTTCGGTGCTGAAGCGATGGCGGTTGGCCAGTCCGGTGAGCGCGTCGTAATTGGCCAGACGGGCCAACTCATCGCGCGCCTGACGGGTGTGGGTGATGTCGGAGCCCACACCCCGCCAGCCCGCCGCCCGGCCCTTGTCGTCGAACAAGGGTTTGGCCGACAAGGACCACCAGTGAATCTCGTGGGCCACCTCCACCGGGATCTCCAGATCACGGAAGGGCTGGCCCATGCGCAGGCAGGTGGTGAGCCGGTTCAAGGCCTCGGTTGCCTCGTCGTCGTCAGGCGGCACCATCAGGGCCAGCAACTCGGTGAAGGATTGTTGCAAGAGCTGCTTGGCGGGCAGGCCGAAGGACTCGGACAGACGCCCTGAGACGTGACGCAGGTGACCCGTGGGCGAGACCTCCCACAACCAGTCGGAGGCGTGCTCTTCGAAATCGCGCAACAGCAGGTCGATCAGCTGCTTCTGGCGATCGGTCTCGGCCTCGGCGCGCAAGCGGCTGACGAAGACTTTGCCGCTGGCATAGCTCACGGCGCACATGATCACGGCGTACACAACCAGCAGGGCCAGCAAGGTGTGGTTGTCGGCCACGCCAGAGCGGGCCAGCCCCACGATGCTCGCCACGGACAGGGTCAGCACGAAGGCCCATGCCACCGGCACCATGGGACTGAGCAGGAACGCGCCACCGCAGATGGTGCCCACCACCACGGCCGCAATCAGCAGCGAACCTGCATGATCGGCATCGGGAAACACCATGGCAGGCAGCACCGACCACAGCACCGCGAAGAACACCACCTGCGCCACGATGAGCCGGGCGGCACCGCGCGTGGCGACCGGGCGAGGCGCCTTGCGAATCAGGCGGCGCCACCACACCGCGGCCACCGGCAAGGACAGCACCACGGCAAAGCACCACAGGGCCAGGATCAGGTGAGGCAGTCGCCCCCAGAACACCCACGAGATGCCCATGACATTGACCGCATTGCCCGCCGTGACCAGGGGCAACATGCGCACCAGTGCCTTGATCTGACGGGCACGGAAATGAGCGGCCAGAGGGCCATCGACGGCCTCACTGGGCACCACGTCATGACGCCACTGCGCCCAACCTTGCGGCCACTGTTGCTTACCGGAATCGTGTGCCTGGTACATCCCTGCCATTCATGCCCAAAACATGTGGTCAGCGTAACCCGATAAGGCCGCTGTTCGCGGGCCCGCAGGCTCGCAAACGCGATTTCAGCACGGGAAACAGGGGAAATCTCTGCCCTCATCCCCCTAAGTCGGGTCAGGGGGAACCTCACCGAAGCGTGGCACCCCGGGCAGATGTCGTACCATCGTCGCCCTCTCCGCGTGAAATAGACGATCATGAGTTCTGATAAGCCCTTGTCCGACGCCGAACAGTCCCTGCGCGACGCCGCCAACGAATACCACCGCCTGCCGACCCGCGGCAAGATCTCGGTGACCCCCACCAAGCCGCTGTCCAACCAGCGCGACTTGGCCCTGGCCTACTCGCCCGGCGTGGCCTACCCCTGCCTGGCCATCGAGCAGGACCCGGGCAAGGCCTTCGACTACACGTCGCGCGGCAACCTGGTCGCCGTGATCACCAACGGCACCGCGGTGCTGGGTCTGGGCGACATCGGCCCGCTGGCTTCCAAGCCGGTGATGGAAGGCAAGGGCTGTCTGTTCAAGAAGTTCGCCGGTGTTGACGTCTTCGACATCGAACTGGCCGAACGCGATCCGGACAAGCTGATCGAAATCATTGCCGCCCTGGAGCCCACGCTCGGCGGCATCAACCTCGAAGACATCAAGGCGCCCGAGTGCTTCTACATCGAGAAGGAACTCAGCGCCCGCATGAACATCCCCGTCTTCCACGACGACCAGCACGGCACGGCCATCATCTCGAGCGCCGCCCTGCTGAACGGCCTGGAACTGGTGGGCAAACAGATTGACCAGGTGAAAGTGGCCGTCTCGGGCGCCGGCGCTGCGGCCATTGCCTGCCTGGACGTGATGGTGGGCCTGGGCGTCAAGCGCGAAAACATCTTCGTGTGCGACTCCAAGGGCGTGATCCACCACGAGCGCACCGACAAGCTCGACGTCTCCAAGCAGCGCTACCAGCAGACCACCTCGGCCCGCACCCTGGCCGATGCGGTCAATGGTGCCGACGTGTTCCTGGGCTGCTCGGCTCCCGGCGTGCTGACCGCCGACATGGTCAAGACCATGGCCGACAAGCCGCTGATCCTGGCGCTGGCCAACCCCGAGCCGGAAATCCGCCCTGAAGTGGCCAAGGCTGCCCGCCCGGACTGCATCATCGCCACCGGCCGCTCAGACTACCCGAACCAGGTCAACAACGTCCTGTGCTTCCCCTACATCTTCCGTGGCGCGCTCGACTGCGGCGCCACCAAGATCACCGAAGCGATGAAGCTGGCCTGCGTGCGCCAGATCGCAGACTTGGCCAAGGCCGAGATCTCGGACGAAGTCGCTGCTGCCTACCCGGGTCGCGAACTGCGCTTCGGCCCGGACTACCTGATCCCGACGCCGTTCGACTCGCGCCTGATCCTGCGCATCGCGCCGGCAGTGGCCGAAGCCGCCGCCGCCTCGGGCGTGGCCACCCGCCCGATCGCCGACCTGAAGGCCTACCGCGACTCGCTGACCCAGTTCGTGACCAACACGGGCCTGTTCATGCGTCCGCTGTTCCTGGGTGCCAAGGCCGCGCCCAAGCGCATCGCCTACGCCGAAGGCGAAGAAGAGCGCGTGCTGCGCGCGGCCCAGATCGCCGTGGACGAAGGCATCGCCCAACCCATCTTGGTCGGCCGTCCTGACATCATCATGGCGCGCATCGAACGCGCTGGACTGCGCCTGGAGCCGGGCGTGAACTGCGAGATCGTCAACCCGGCCAAGGACGAACGCTTCAAGCGCTACTACGAGACGTATCACAAGCTCAAGGCCCGCGACGGCGTCTCGCCTGACCTGGCCAAGGTCGTGGTGCGCCGCTCCAATTCGCTGATCGCCACCTTGATGGTCAAGCTGGGCGATGCCGACGGCATGATCTGCGGCGTCATCGGCCGCTACGACTTCCATCTGGAGCACATCCGCGACGTGATCGGTGTGCGCGAGGGCGCCCATGGTCTGGCCGCACTGAATGCGCTGATCCTGGACAACCACAACCTGTTCATCGCCGACACCTTCGTCAACGAAGACCCGACTGCCGAGCAACTGGCCGACATCGCCGCGATGGCCGTGGAAGAGGTGCAGCGCTTTGGCCTGCCGCCGCGCGTGGCCTTCCTGTCGCACTCGATGTTTGGCTCCAGCAGCCGTCCGTCGGCGCGCAAGATGCGCCAGGCCCGCGACATCTTCGTGGCCCGCATGCCCCACATCCCCGCCGACGGCGAGATGCAGGGTGACGCGGCCCTGAGCGAAGCGGTGCGCAGCAAGCTGCTGCCCGGGTCGACGCTGGATGGCAGCGCCAACATCCTGATCTGCCCGAACCTGGATGCCGCCAACATCCTGTTCAACGTGCTGAAGATGACCGGCGGCAATGGCATCACGGTGGGCCCGATCCTGCTGGGTGCCGCCGCACCGGTGCACATCCTCAACCCGTCGGCCACGGTGCGCCGCATCGTGAACATGACGGCTGTGGCGGTCGCGCACGGTACCAAGTAAGCCCCTGCATTCAGGTCAGCGGGTGCCGCAAGCTAGACTGACGGCACCCATGAATGCACCACCTCGCCCCGCTGCCCTACAGGGCTACCTTGCCGCCCTGTCCACCGCGCTGATCTGGGCGGGTTTCATGTTGCTGGCCCGCGTGGCCGGCCAGCACGCCCTGACCAGTTGGGACGTGGTGGCTTTGCGCCTGGGGACCGCGGCCCTGGTCTTGCTGCCCTTTTGCTTTCAACTGCCGCCCGGCACCTGGCGCAACCCACGTTTGTGGGTCTTGTCGCTGACGGGCGGCTTTTTGTTTTTGAACCTGGTGTACGCGGGCCTGAGCCGGGCCCCGGCGGCCCACGGCGGCGTGTTCCTGTCCGGGCTGCAGCCCTTCATCATCACGATGCTGGCGTGGTGGATCCTGGGTGCCCGCCCACGCCGTGAGCGCATGTGGGGGCTGTTGGCGATCGCCTTGGGGGTGACCTGTGTGGCTGGCCCGCAGTTGCTGGGCAGCCATGCCGCCAGCGCCAGCACGCTGCAAGGTGACCTGCTGCTGGTGTGTGCCTCGCTGGCCTGGGCCACCTACAGCGTGATGGTGCGCAAGTGGGTGTTCGATGTGTGGCTGCTGACGCGCTTTCTGGCGGTCGCCTCGGCCCTGGTCTATATCCCGATCTACCTGTTTTGGCTGCCCAAGAACCTGGCGGCCGCGCCCTGGTCGATGCTGGCCTTGCAGGCGGTATACCAAGGCGTGATCACGACCATCGTGGCCATGCTGCTGTTCCTGCGGGCCATCTCCATCCTGGGGCCCGAGCGTACCGGGGCCATCGTGGCCATCGTGCCGGTGGTGGTGGGTCTGGCGGCCGTGCCGCTGCTGGGTGAGCCGCTGACGCTGTGGCTGATCGGGGGCATGGTGCTGGTGTCGGGTGGCGCCTACCTGGCGGCACGACCCTTGCCGACACCGCTGCGCTGAAGCACCGAGGCAAAAAAAAGGCCCCGCCCGAAGGCGAGGCCCGAATCGCCTCTGTCCGCGGGTAGCGGACAGAGCCCCCCTCAACACGATCTGCCGACGGACCGAGCGCCTCGCACGTCCGCAGCGGCGCGGCCTCGGCGGCCCCACATTCCGCCCCCCTTACAGGCCCATCTGCTTGATGATGATCTCGTTCATGATTTCGTGCGTGCCGCCACCGATCGACAGGATGCGGTTGTCACGGTACAGGCGCTCGACCACCGATTCGCGCATGTAGCCCATGCCGCCGAAAATCTGCACGGCTTCGTGGGTCACGTAGTCGGCCACGTCGGTGGCGAAGTTCTTGGCCATGCACACCTCGTTGATGGCCGGTTTGCCGGCCTGCATGCGGGCGGCCACGCGGTAGCTGTACTCGCGGGCCACTTCGACGCGGGTGGCCATTTCGGCCAGCTTGTGGCGAATGACCTGGTGCTTGGCCAAGGGCTTGCCAAAGGTGACGCGGTCCTTGACGTAGTCCAGACAGGCTTCCAGTGCCATCTGGGCCGTCATGTAGGCCATGATGGCCAGCGAGAGGCGTTCGGCCTGGAAGTTGGCCATGATCAGCATGAAGCCGGCGTTTTCCGGGCCGATCAGGTTGGCGACCGGCACACGGCAGTCTTCGAAGAACAGCTCGGCCGTGTCCGAGGCCCACCAGCCCATCTTCTTGAGGTTGCGGCCCACGCTGAAGCCGGGCGTGTCTTTCTCGATGAGCAGCAGCGAGACGCCAGTGAAACCTTCGCCGCCCGTGCGCACGGCCACGGTGTAGTAGTCGGCGCGGGTGCCGGAGGTGATGAAGGTTTTGGAGCCGTTGACGATGTAGTGGTCACCATCTCGCACGGCACGGGTGCGCAGGTTGGCCACGTCGGAGCCGCCACTGGGCTCGGTGATGGCCAAGGAGATGATCTTGTCGCCTGCGATGACGCTGGGCACCACGCGTTGCTGCAATTCGGGTGAGCCGCCTCGCCAGACAGGCGGCAGGCCGATGTCGAGCGAGCCCAGACTGGCGACGAGGCCACCTGAGGTGCTGCGCATCAGCTCTTCGCTGACAGCGACCTTGAGAAACACATCTTCTTCACCGGCACCGCCCAGGCGTTGTGGATGCCCGATCCCCAGCAGGCCCAGTTCGCCGGCCTTCTGGTAGAGCTCGCGCGGAAAGGTGCCCGCCTCCTCCCACTCGGCGATGTGGGGCTTGACCTCCTGCTCAATGAAGCGCCGCGCCGTGGTGCGGGCCATCTGGTGCGTTTCGTTGAAGTAGGTGGGGTACACAGCGTCGGTCATGGGGGCCTCGGGTGAATGCGGACCGAATGCGGTCAAGAGAACAGACAACAAGCCGTTCAGAATGGTCAGCGTAATGAGCGCCATGCCCGGTGACCATCGGTAATTAACCTTAATGGCGCTTGATTGACGCATACGTCACCCAGGTTTAGAGTGCCCTCATCTTTGTCTGCCTTCCCACTGCCATGACCACCTCTTCGCACTACGACAGCATCTTCCGTCCCGGCCTGTTCCGGGGGCAAGTCCATGTCGTCACGGGGGGCGGCAGTGGCATCGGCCGCTGTGTGGCGCATGAACTGGCTGCGTTGGGGGCGACGGTGGTGATCACCGGTCGCACCCAGGAGAAGCTCGACAAGGTGGCTGCCGAGATCCGTGAAGATGGGGGCCAAGTGGACACGGCGGCCTTCGACATCCGCGATGAGGACCAGGTGAAGGCAGCGGTGGCGCGCATCGTTGAGACGCATGGCCGCATTCATGGCCTGGTCAACAACGCAGGTGGGCAGTTTCCGGCGCCGATGGAGATGATCTCCAAGCGCGGGTTCGAGGCCGTGGTGGCCAACAACCTGACGGGCGGCTTTCTGATGGCACGCGAGGTGTTCAATCAGTCGCTGAGCAAGCACGGTGGCGGTGCCATCGTGAACATGGCCGCCGACATGTGGAATGGCATGGCCGGCATGGCGCACTCGGGTGCAGCCCGTGCCGGCATGGTGAACCTGACCAAGACGGCCGCCTTCGAGTGGGCGCGCGCGCACGTGCGTGTCAACGCGGTGGCGCCGGGCTGGGTGGCGTCGAGCGGCATGGACTCGTATGGCCCTGCAATGGCGCCAATGATCCTGAGCCTGAAGGACAACCTGCCGATGCGCCGCCTGGGCCTGGAAGCGGAAATCAGTTCGGTGATCTGTTTCCTGCTGAGCCCTGGCGCAGCTTTTGTCACCGGTGTGACGGTGGCGATCGACGGCGGTGCGGGCGTGAACAACCCGGTTTGGCCCAAGGCGCCACACGAGCCTGCGCCCAGCTTCAACGGCTTTCACCGAGCGACCACACCCAAGGTCTTGCAGGGTCTGTGAGCAGCTTCAGGCTGGCTGACGCGGCGGCAACCAACGGCTCAGCAAGGCCCACAGGGCTTCCGGGCTGAAGGGTTTGGAGATGTAGTCGTTCATGCCCGCAGCCAGGCAGCGTTCGCTGTCTTCGACCATGGCGTTGGCGGTCATCGCGACGATGGGCAACGGCGTTCGGTCCGGTAGCTGCCGGATCTGTCGCGTGGCCTCCAGGCCGTCCATCACCGGCATCTGCATGTCCATGAAGACGAGACGGTAATCGGCGGCACTGCCCGCCTCGACCCGGGTGAGGCGATCAACCGCCTGTTGACCGTTGTGTGCGAAGTCCACGACCAGACCGACCCCCTGCAGCAACTCGCCCGCCAGCAGGCGATTGAGTTCGTTGTCTTCCACCACCAACACCCGGCTCCCGCGCAGATAGGCCAAGGTCTCACGCGCCTCGCTCAGTGAGGTGGGCGTGCGCGCGTTCGGCCCGCTGCCGGCCTGCGCGGGCTCCTCCTCGGCGCGCTCCAGAGTGAGGGTGAACCAGAACAGACTACCCTGACCCGGCTCGCTGTGCACGCCCACGGCGCCACCCATTTGCTCGGCCAGATGGCGAGAAATGGCCAGCCCCAGGCCTGTGCCACCGTACTGCCGGGTGGTGGAAACGTCGGCCTGCTGGAAGCTCTGAAAGAGTTGGGACTGCTCGGTGTCGCTCAGGCCAATGCCGGTGTCGCGCACCTCGAAGCACAAGCTCACCTCGCGATCGGTGTGAGACTGCACCCGCACGCTCAGGTCGACCTGGCCCTGCTCGGTGAACTTCACCGCGTTGCTGCCAAAGTTGAGCAGCACCTGGCCAATGCGCAGGCCGTCGCCCATCAGGCGAGGGGACAGCGCCGGATCGATGTGCAACTGCAAGGCGAGCCCCTTCGCGTGCGCCTTGTCGATGAGCTGGGCATGCACGTCACGCAGGATCTGGGCGATGTCCACACTGAGGCGCTCCAGTTGCAGTTTGCCCGACTCGATTTTGGACAGGTCCAACACGTCGTTGACGATGCCCAGCAGGTGCTGGCTGGCCCCCTGAATCTTTTGCAGGTAGTCGCGCTGGATGTCGTCGAGCGAGGTGTCCAGGGCGAGGTGAGTCAAGCCGATGATGGCATTCATCGGCGTGCGAATTTCGTGGCTCATGTTGGCCAGAAAAGCCGACTTCAAGCGGGTGGTGGCTTCCGCGGCCTCCTTGGCCTTGCGCAGGGCTTCCATGGTGGCCCGCTCGGCGCTGATGTCTTCCATGATGCCCAGCACACCCTTGGCCGGGTCCTGCGGGTCGATCAGGCGCCCGGTGATGCGTGCCCAGAACAGGCTGCCATCCTGCCGGATCAGCTGCTCGTCGCGCCAGTACATCTCGCCCTGATTGATGATTTCGTAGACCTTGCGTCCACCCGCCTCGTACGCGGCATGGTCGGGATACCAGACCCGCGTGGATCGGCCGACCATGCCTCCGGGCTGGAACCCGAACATCTGCTCCAGACGCTGGTTGCAGTAAACCACATGGCGGTCCTTGAGCAAACCTATGCCCACGGGCACGGCATCGACAATGGTCTTCTGTTCGGCGTGGGCTTGGCGCAAAGATTCGGCCAGCTCGGCGAGCTGGTGGGTCCGCTCGTCCACCAGTTCAGTCAGGTGATTGCGCAGACGCTGCAGTTCCTGAGCGGCGCGCTCACGCTCGGTGATGTCGCGCGAAACACCGAGCACACCGATGACCTCGCCCCGGCTGTCAAGCATGGGGCTCTTGATGGTTTCAACCAGGCGAGGTTCGTCACTGCCCGCGAAGGTGATCCACTCCTCGTTCATGTGCGGCTGACCCGAGGTCATGGCCAGGAAGTCGTTTTCACGAAAGAGCGCCGCCTGTTCGGCCGACAGGAAGTCGGCATCGGTTTTGCCAATGATGTCGGCTTCCACGGCGCCGAAAAAGCGCTCAAAGGGCTCGTTGCAGGCTAGGTAGACGCCATCGATGTCCTTGAGCCAGACCAGATCGGGAATGTGGCGCACCAGGTTCTGCAACAGCAGGCGGCGCTCTTCCAGCGCCTGGATGCGCTGCCGCGTGCGGGCACGCCATGTCAGGCCCCACAGCGCAACGGTGGCACCGAGGGCCAGGAGCAGCACGGCCACCACCGTGTTGATCAACCACCAAGGTAAATCCGAGAACATGCACCACTGTCGCGCAGATCTCGGACGGCGTCTTGTCTCGAAAACCCCTGAGGAGCGCTCAGGCAAAACCGGGTTGACAGCCGACTCGGGGGTGCACGCGCAGGGGGCGGCCCGCATGACCCTGAGCTTGACCCGCCTTTGTCGTGGGTGCCCACCACCCGGGCCGCCAAACTGCTAGAGTTCAGTTCCGGTCGCTGCGTCCGGGCTCCCCCGGCATCGTGGCGTGACCGGAGCCCATCTCATGCAAAGTTTCCTCGACCCGGCCATCCTTTTTTTCGTGTTTGGCCTGCTGGCCGGCGCCCTGCGCTCCAACCTGGAGATCCCGCCGCAGATCGCACGCTTCCTCTCCCTGTACCTGCTGATGGCCCTGGGGCTGAAGGGTGGCTTCGCGCTGCACCAGTCGGGTCTGACGGCCGATGTGGCCGTGAGCTTGGGCTGCGCCTTGTTGTTGGCCACGGTGGTGCCGCTGCTGGGCTATCACCTGCTCAAACGCTTCCTGAGCGGCTACGACGCGGCCGCGATCGCGGCCACCTATGGTTCGGTCAGCGCCGTGACCTTCATCACGGCAGTGCAGTACCTGGACAACCACAACCTGCCCTATGGCGGACACATGGCCGCGGCCATGGCCTTGATGGAATCCCCGGCGATCATCATGGCGGTGCTGCTGGCCAACATGGTGCGCCAGCGTGAGAAGGAGCAGGCGCTCGCTGCCGAGTCGCGCACGGTCCGCAACACACCGCTGGGCCGCATCCTGCATGAGTCGGTGACCGACGGAGCGCAGTTGGTGTTGCTGGGCGCGATGGTGATCGGCATCGTGACCGGGCAATCGGGCCACGACGCCATGAAGCCATTTGCGGGTGACCTGTTCAAGGGCATGCTGGCCTTCTTCCTGCTGGACATGGGCCTGAACGCGGCACGCAACATGGGTGAGCTCAAGGGCAAGTCACCCTGGTTGCTGGCCTATGGCCTGATCGGCCCTCTGGTCCATGCGGCTCTGGCGCTGGGCCTGTGTGTGCTGCTCGACATCCCGGCAGGCAACGGTGCCTTGCTGATGGTGCTGGCCGCCAGTGCGTCCTACATCGCCGTGCCGGCGGTGGTGCGCCATGCCATTCCCGAGGCCAACCCCTCGCTGTACATCGGCATGTCGCTGGGTCTGACCTTCCCGTTCAACATCCTGATCGGGATCCCGATGTACGTGGGGGTGGCGCACCAGGTGCTACGCTGAGGGGGCAGCGCCCCTGCGCCGCACACCACGCCGATCAGGCGTCGCGCTGCGGGGTGGCACGCGCGATGATCGCCGCACAGTCGATGCCGCGCGGTAAGGTGCCGTAGTGGTGCTGGTTGTCGCCGCCCAGGCGTGAGGCACAGAACGCATCGCTGACCACGCTGGGCGCGTGCTGCACCAGCAGGGCCGCCTGCACCGCCAGCGCCATGCGGCCCACCACATCGCGGGCGCGGTATTCCAGATCGGACAGATCGGTGAAGGCGCGCTGCAAGTCGGCCACGTAGCGGTCGAGCAAGGCATGGCCGCCACGGGCGCGAGCCAGTTCGCTGAAGAAGGCCTGCACCACGTCCGGCGTCTTGTGCATGGCACGCAGCACGTCCAGACACTGCACGTTGCCGCTGCCCTCCCAGATGGCGTTGACGGGAGACTCGCGGAACAGGCGCGGGAAGGGACTGTCTTCCATCACCCCGCTGCCGCCGATGCACTCCATGGCCTCATAGGCGTGTTGCGGCGTGCGCTTGCAGATCCAGTATTTGCCGACGGCGGTGAGCAGGCGGGCCAGCCGGTCTTCGTGCAGATCAGTGGCGCGCTGGTCCATGGCGCGGGCCATGCGCATGGTCAGCGCCAGTGAGCCTTCGCTTTCCAGCACCAGGTCGGCCAACACGTTCTGCATCAGTGGTTGCTGGTTGAGCACGGTGCCGAAGGCCGAACGCTGCGAGCAGTGATGCAGCGCCTGGGCGACGGCCGCACGCTGGCCGGCCGATGAACCGATCATGCAGTCGAAGCGGGTCATGGACACCATCTCGATGATGGTGCGCACGCCCCGCCCTTCTTCACCGACCATCCAGGCCAGGGCGCCCCGCAATTCGGTCTCGCTCGATGCGTTGGAGACGTTGCCCATCTTGCGCTTGAGGCGCAGCACCTGCAGCGGGTTCTTGCTGCCATCGGGTCGCCAGCGCGGCAGCAGGAAGCACGACAGGCCGCCCGGCGCCTGGGCCAGCACCAGGAAAGCGTCGCACATGGGCGCGGACACGAAGAACTTGTGGCCGACGAGCTCGTACGCCTCACCGGGACCGGAGGCGTCTACCGGGTACGCTCGGGTGGTGTTGGCGCGCACGTCCGAACCGCCCTGCTTCTCGGTCATCGCCATGCCGATGGTCAGGCCGTGCTTGGCCGCGTCGGGCACGTTGCGCGGATCGTAGATGGGCGCGGTGATCTTGGGCACCCACTGCTCGGCCAGCTTGGGCGTGGTCAGCAGGCTGGGCACGGCCGCAAAGGTCATGGTGATGGGGCAGCCATGCCCGGCTTCCACTTGCGCCTGCAGGTAGAACTTGGCGGCACGGGCCACATGGGCGCCCGGCTTGGGATCGGTCCAAGGCGAGGCGTGGATGCCTTCTTCGATGGCCGTCTTCATCAGCGTGTGATACGCCGGGTGAAAGCGCACCAAGTCGACGCGGTGGCCGAAGCGGTCGTGGGTGTCGAGCTCGGGCGGGTGGCGGTTGGCCAGGGCGCCCAGCTCCAGATAGTCGGCCGAACCGGTGAGCTGGCCAAAACGCGTCAGGTCGGTCTGGGCCCAGGCCGCGCCCTCACGCTGGACGGCCTCCTGCAAGGCCGCGTCCTGCGTGTACATGTTGTAGCCCGCCAGCTCACACGAGACGTTGTGGACCTCGTGGGTCTGATCCAGAAAGCGGGACGGCGTGACAGGCGTGGACATGGTCGGCAAACGGGGTGATGACGCGACAGATCATGTCACCGATCATCATCATTTGCCAACTCATGTCATACCCTGATGTCGCAGACCTCGGCGGTGATCGCCATCGATCGCCAGCGCAGCGCGGGGTCGAACACATCGGACACCATCATGACCTCGTCGGCCTGAGTCAGCTCCAGCAAACGGGTCAAACCCGCGCGCACGGTATCGGGCCCGCCGATGACAGCCGCGCCAAGGAAGTCAGCCACGCCCGCGTGCTCGGACGGTGACAGCGTGGCGCGGAAGCCTGCGACTGGCGGCGGCAAACGCCCGCGCTCCCCCTTCAGGATGCCCAGCACGCGCTGCTCGGTACTGGTGGCCAGGAACTCGGCCTCGTCGTCGGTGGGCGCGGCCACGATGGGCACGCCGATCATCACGTGCGGCTGGGCCAGCACCTTGGACGGCTTGAAGCGCTCCCGGTACAGCTCGACCGCCTGCAGCAGCATGCGCGGCGCGAAGTGCGAGGCAAAGGCGTAGGGCAGGCCCTTCTCGGCCGCCAGTTGCGCAGAAAACAGGCTGGAGCCCAGCAGCCAGATCGGCACCTCGGTGCCCGCACCGGGCATGGCGACGATGGCCTGCCCCGGCTGCACCGGCCCGAGCAGGCGCTGCAACTCGCTGACCTCGCGCGGGAAGTCGTCTTCGGTTTCGACGTGGTGGCGGCGCAGGGCCCGCATGGTGGCGCGGTCGGTGCCGGGTGCGCGGCCCAGTCCCAGGTCAATGCGACCGGGGTAGAGCTCGGCCAGCGTGCCAAAGGCCTCGGCCACGACCAGCGGCGCGTGGTTGGGCAACATGATGCCGCCCGAGCCGACGCGGATGCGCTGCGTGCCCCCCGCGATGTGGCCCACCAGCACAGCCGTGGCCGAACTGGCGATACCGGGCATGTTGTGGTGTTCGGCCAGCCAGTAGCGGGTGAAACCGAGGGCTTCGGCCTGCTGGGCGGTGCGCAGAGCGATGGCGAGGGCCTCGGCCACCGTGCCGCCTTCGCGCACGGCCACCAGGTCCAGCATGGACAGGGCAATGTCTTGGAGCGCTTTCATCGAACCATTCTGCGGCACCTGGGTTTCCCCCTGCAGCCATCGGTCTATTCGCCCTTGGCCGATACTGAACGAGTGACACCCCAGACAGTGGCGTGTCCACCGTTTCGATCTCCAAGCCGCCACGAAAGACCCGCCATGTCCACGCCCACCCGCATGCCCACCTATTTCATCCCGCATGGCGCAGGGCCCTGTTTCTTCATGGACTGGAACCCGCCCACCACCTGGCACCGCATGCGCGACTTCCTGATGGGCATTGCCGACACCCTGACCTCGCGCCCCACCGCCATCGTCATGGTGTCGGGCCACTGGCTCACGGGGGGCTTCAACGTCACCAGCGGCGCCCAGCCCGAGCTGATCTACGACTACGGCGGCTTTCCGCCCCACACCTACGAACTGCGCTACCCCGCGCCGGGTGAGCCCCAGCTGGCCGAGCGCACCACGCAGCTGTTGCACGCCGCAGGCCAACCCTCCCAGGCTGATCCGCGCCGCGGCTTCGACCACGGCATGTTCATCCCGCTGAAACTGATGTTCCCCGACGCCGACGTGCCCGTGGTGCAACTGTCCCTGCGGCACGACCTGGACGCGCAGGCCCATCTGCAAGCCGGCCAGGCCTTGACCACCCTGCGCGACGAGGGCGTGCTGATCGTCGGCAGCGGCATGAGCTTTCACAACATGCGCGGCTATGGCGACCCACGCTTTGGCCCGATCTCCGACACCTTCGACGCCTGGCTCACCGCCACGGTGGAGGCCGACCCGGCGACGCGCGCACAGGGTCTGGCGCACTGGGACCAGGCCCCCTCGGCCCGGCTTTGCCACCCGCCCCGCGCCGAAGAACACCTGCTGCCCCTGATGGTGGTGGCCGGCGCCGCCAGCGAAGGACGTGGCCAGCGGGTGTTCAGCGATCGCGTACTGGAAACCACCTTGTCGGCCTACCGTTTCGACTGACACACGGCCGTTTGACCCGGGTTTTCCCGGGTGATGGAGAGGGGCTGCAGCGCTGGCTCCATGCTCATTTCTGAGTCATACTCAAAAAATGAGTTCCAGTACCCTGGCCCGCACCGTCCCTAAAAGCAGCAAGTCGCAGCATCGCCTGCAAGATTTGTTGAGCGCCGCTCAATCCGTGTTCACGCAGCACGGCTACCAGCGCACCACCATGGCCCTGATCGCCGAGACCGCCGGGGTCTCCGAGGCCACGGTCTTCACCTACTTCGCCAGCAAGCGCGAGCTGTGCATCCAGGTCATCACCCGCTGGTATGACGAAATCAGCGGCGAGCTGGAGCGCGACGTACCCCGTCTGAGCGGCGTGCACGCCAAGCTCAGCCACGTTGTGCGCGCCCACCTCGGCACCCTGCTGGCCGACGGCTCGGGCATGTGCGCCCTGGTGCTGGGCGAGGGCCGCGCCGCTGGCTCGGCCGAGCCCGAACTCGCCGAGGTCATCGCCGCCTGCAAGCGCCGCTACACCGCCCCCTTGATGGACGCGCTGGCCGAGGCCCAGGCCCAAGGCCAGGTCCGCGCCGACATGCCCCTGCGCCTGCTGCGCGAGCTGGTCTACGGCTCGATGGAGCACGTGCTGTGGGACGCCATCACCTCGGCCAAGCGCCCCGACATCGACACCACCGCCGCCCAGTTGACCGAACTGATCTGGAGCGCACTGGTGCCGCGTGAGGCCGCCCTGGCCTCGCTGGCAGCGCTCAGCCGCTTCCGCGACGAGGTCCACGATGCCCTGCATCGCGCCTCCCCTCCTCCTTCCCTGCCGCCGCTCCAGGCCTGATCGACCATGCCCGTCATCGAGACCCAACTCAATCCGCGCAGCGAAACCTTCAAGGACAGCGTCCGCGCCATGCAGGCCCTGGTGGCCGACCTGGAGGCGCAACTGGCCCGCATCGCCCTGGGTGGCGGTGACGCCCCACGCGCCAAGCACCTGGCGCGCGGCAAGCTGCTGCCGCGTGACCGCGTCGAACAGCTGCTTGATGCTGGCTCGCCCTTCCTGGAAGTGGGCGCGCTGGCTGCATTGAACGTGTACGATAACGCTGCACCCAGCGCCGGCATCATCACCGGCATCGGCCGCGTGTCGGGCGTCGAATGCATGATCGTGTGCAACGACGCGACCGTCAAAGGCGGCACCTACTACCCGCTCACCGTCAAGAAGCACCTGCGTGCGCAAGAGATCGCCGCGCAGAACCGCCTGCCCTGCATCTACCTGGTGGACTCGGGCGGCGCCAACCTGCCCAACCAGGACGACGTCTTCCCCGACCGCGACCACTTCGGGCGCATCTTCTACAACCAGGCCAACCTGAGCGCCGCCGGCATCCCGCAGATCGCCGTGGTGATGGGCTCGTGCACGGCCGGTGGCGCCTATGTGCCCGCCATGAGCGACGAGACCATCATCGTCGCCAACCAGGGCACGATCTTTTTGGGCGGCCCACCGCTGGTCAAAGCCGCCACCGGCGAGGTCGTCACCGCCGAAGACCTGGGCGGCGGCGATGTGCACACCCGCCTGTCGGGCGTGGCCGACCACCTGGCCCGCGACGATGTGCACGCGCTGGCCCTGGCCCGCCAGGCCGTGGCCCGCCTGAACTGGCGCAAGACGCCCGAGCTGGCCCTGGTCGCCCCGCGCGCCCCGCTGTACGACGAGGCCGAGCTCAACGGCATCATCCCCACCGACACGCGCAAACCTTTCGACGTGCGCGAGGTGATCGCCCGCCTGGTCGACGGCTCCGAGTTCGACGAGTTCAAGGCCCGCTACGGCACCACCCTGGTCACCGGCTTTGCCCACATCGAAGGCATGCCCGTGGGCATCGTCGCCAACAACGGCATCCTGTTTGCCGAAAGCGCCAACAAGGGCGCACACTTCATCGAGCTGTGCTGCCAGCGCAAAATCCCGCTGGTCTTTTTGCAGAACATCACCGGCTTCATGGTGGGACGCAAGTACGAAAACGAGGGCATCGCCCGCGCTGGCGCCAAGATGGTGACCGCTGTCTCGTGCGCCGCTGTTCCGAAGTTCACCGTCATCATCGGCGGCTCGTTCGGAGCCGGCAACTACGGCATGTGCGGCCGCGCCTTCAACCCGCGCCTGCTGTGGATGTGGCCCAACGCCCGCATCAGCGTCATGGGTGGCGAGCAGGCTGCCAGCGTGCTCGCGACCGTCAAGCGCGATGGCATCGAGGCCAAAGGTGGCAGCTGGTCGGCCGACGAAGAAGAAGCCTTCAAAGCACCCGTGCGCGATCAGTACGAAGCGCAAGGCCACCCCTACTACGCCAGCGCCCGCCTGTGGGACGACGGCGTGATCCGCCCCACCGACACCCGCCGCGTGCTGAGCCTGGCCCTCAGTGCCGCGCTCAACGCCCCGATCCCCGAGACGCGTTACGGCGTCTTCCGCATGTGAGGACGCCCGCCATGTCGAACCTGGACATCCGTCATGAAGGCCCCGTCAGCCACGTGTGGCTGAACCGCCCGACGCTGCGCAACGCCTTCGATGCCGCCACGATTGCCGAATTGACGCACACCTTCACCGAGTTGGCCAACCGGCCGGGCTTGCGCGTGGTGGTGCTGGGCGCGCACGGCAAGGCGTTTTGCGCTGGCGCCGACCTGAACTGGATGCGCGAGATGGCCGGCTACAGCTGGGACGAGAACCACGCCGACGCCACCGGTCTGGCCGACATGCTGTGGGCGATTGCCAGCTGCCCGGTGCCCGTGATCGCCCGCGTGCAGGGTGACGGCTACGGCGGCGGCGTGGGCCTGGTCGCCGCCTGTGACATCGCGGTCGGCACCCCCAACGTGGGCTTCAGCCTGTCGGAGGTCAAGCTGGGGCTGACGCCCGCGACCATCAGCCCCTATGTGCTGCGTGCCATCGGGGAGCGCGCTGCGCGTCGCTACATCGTCACCGCCGAGCGCTTCGATGCGGCACAGGCTCATCATCTGGGCCTGCTGCATGAGGTGGTCGTAGCCGATGCGCTGGACGCCGCCGTGGACCAGCTGGTGCATGCCATCGTCGCCAACGGCCCGCAGGCCGTGCGGGCGGGCAAGCGCCTGATCAGCGAAGTGGCCGGGCAGCCCCTCACGCCCGCCCTGCGCGACCACACCGCGCGCCACATCGCCGACATCCGCGCCAGCGAAGAAGGCCGCGCTGGCCTGCACGCTTTCCTGAACAAGACCGCGCCCGCGTGGCAACAAGGCTGAGCCCATGTTCACCAAAATCCTCATTGCGAACCGCGGAGAGATCGCGTGCCGCGTCGCCAGCACCGCACGCCGCCTGGGCATCCGCACCGTGACCGTCTACTCCGACGCCGACGCGCTGTCCCGCCACGTGCAACTGTGCGACGAGGCCGTGCACATCGGCGGTGCCAGCCCGCGTGAGAGCTATCTGTGCGCCGACCGCATCCTCGCGGCCGCCCAGGCCACCGGCGCCCAGGCCATCCACCCCGGCTACGGTTTCCTGAGCGAAAACGAAGCCTTCGCGCAGGCCTGTGTCGATGCGGGCATCGCCTTCATCGGCCCACCGCCATCGGCCATCGCCGCCATGGGCAGCAAGTCGGCTGCCAAGGCACTGATGGAGCGCGCGCAGGTGCCCCTGGTACCGGGCTACCACGGCGACCACCAGGACCCCGCCTTTCTGCAAGCCCAAGCCGACGAGATCGGCTACCCCGTGCTGATCAAGGCCAGCGCCGGCGGTGGCGGCAAGGGCATGCGTCTGGTGCAGCAGTCGGCCGATTTCGCCGCCGCCCTGGCCTCCTGCCAGCGTGAAGCCCAAGCCAGTTTCGGCGACGCCCATGTGCTGATCGAGCGCTACGTCACCCGCCCGCGCCACATCGAGATCCAGATCTTTGGCGACACCCACGGCCACTACGTGTACCTGGGCGAGCGCGACTGCTCGGTGCAACGCCGCCATCAGAAGGTGCTGGAAGAGGCCCCGGCCCCCGGCATGACGCCTGAGCGTCGCGCCCAGATGGGCGATGCGGCCATCGCCGCGGCGCGCAGCGTGGGCTATGTCGGGGCGGGCACGGTGGAGTTCATCTGCGAGCAAGACGGCAGGTTTTACTTCATGGAGATGAACACCCGCCTGCAGGTGGAGCACCCGGTCACCGAGGCCATCACCGGCCAAGACCTGGTGGAGTGGCAACTGCGCGTGGCTGCCGGTGAACCTCTGCCCTTGACGCAAGCGCAGATCACCTTCACCGGCCACGCCATCGAAGCGCGCATCTGCGCCGAGAACCCGGCCCAGCAGTTCCTGCCCGCCACCGGCACGCTGCAGGTGCTGCGCACCCCGATCTGCAGCACCTTCGCGATTGCGCCGGTGCGCATCGACAGCGGCGTGCGCGAAGGCGATGCCATCACCCCGCACTACGACTCGATGATTGCCAAGCTCATCGTGCACGGCGAAGACCGCGCTGCCGCCTTGTCCCGACTCGACACCGCCCTGTCCGATCTGCACATCACCGGCCTGAGCCACAACGTCAGCTTCTTGCGCCGCGTGGCCGCCACCGCGTCGTTCGCGCAGGCCGACCTGGACACTGCCTTGATCGAGCGCGAACACAGCGCGCTGTTTGAAGCGCCCTCGCTGCCCATCGCGCACGCCGTGGCCGGCGCCCTGCTGCGCCTGCAGGCCGACGCCCAGAACACCACGCCTCACCACGCTCACCGCGACCCCTGGTCGCGCACCGACCACTGGCGCCTGCACGGTGACGCACGTCGTCTCGTCAAACTCCACATCGACGGCCAGACGCTCGCTGTCATGCTGGACATCCAACGCGACGGCACCTGGCAACTCAGCTGGGATGCCGTCAACGTGACGGTGCAGCCCCTGAGCCGCACCGACCACGGCGGCGAGCAGTTCGAGGCCGATGTGCAAGGCCAACGCCTGCGCCTGAGCGTGTACCGCCACGGCAACGAGCTGGATGTGTTCACCTCGCAAGGTCACGCCCGCGTGCAACGCATCGACCCCCTGCGCCAGTCCGACGAGCAGGCTGCCGGAGGCCGCCTCACCGCGCTGATGCCCGGCAAGGTCGTGGCCATGCTGGTCAGCGAAGGCCAGCAGGTCAAGCAAGGCGAGGCCCTGGCCGTCACCGAAGCCATGAAAATGGAGCACACCCTCACCGCTCCGCACGACGGCGTCGTCTCCGCCATCCTCTGCGCCGTGGGCGACCAGTTGGCCGAAGGCGTCGAACTGCTGCGCCTGGAAGCCACGGCCTGAGCATCGTCACACAGGATCACACCATGAGCCACCCCACCTTCCCCAGCCACGTCACCCTGGTCGATGTCGGCCCGCGTGACGGCCTGCAAAACGAAGCGCAGCCCGTGGAGGCTGCCGACAAGATCGAGCTCGTGCACCGACTGCAAGCCGCCGGCCTGCGCGAAATCGAGGTCACCAGCTACGTCAGCCCCAAGTGGGTGCCGCAGATGGCCGACAACGCCCAGATCATGGCCGGCATCCAGCGCCAACCGGGCGTGCGCTACAGCGTGCTCACGCCGAACATGAAAGGCTTTGAAGGCGCCCTCGCCTCGCGGGCCGACGAGGTGGTCATCTTCGCCGCCGCCAGCGAAGCTTTCAGCCAGCGCAACATCAACTGCTCCATCGCCGAGTCCATCGAACGCTTCCGCCCCGTGGCCGAGGCCGCCAAGGCCCACGGCATGAAGGTGCGCGCCGCCGTCTCGTGCGCCCTGGGCTGCCCTTACCAGGGCGAGGTCTCGCTTGACGCGGTGGAAGACGTCGTGCAACGCCTGCTTGACATCGGCTCTGACCACATCGGCATCGCCGACACCATCGGCGTGGGCACCGCCGGCCGCGTGACCGCCGTGATGGAACGCGCCTTGAAGCACGTGCCCCTGGCCGAGCTAAGCGGTCACTTCCACGACACCTACGGCCAGGCGCTCACCAACATCTACTCCAGCCTGGCGCTGGGCATCCACACCTTCGACACCAGCATCGCTGGTCTGGGCGGCTGCCCCTATGCCAAGGGCGCCACCGGCAACGTCGCCACCGAAGACGTGGTCTACCTGCTGCACGGCCTGGGCATCAACACGGGCATCGACCTCGACGCCTTGGTGGATGCCGGCGCCTTCGTCTCCAGCGTATTGGGCCGCAAGCCCGTCTCCCGCGTCAGCAATGCCCTGCTGGCCAAGCGCACCCAAGCCTGATCTGCCCCCATCTTTCTTCACTCTGACAACACGACACCGAGGAGCTTTCTCATGACCCTGCCCGGCCTGAATCACCAACTCGGTGAAGACATCGACGCCCTGCGCGACAGCGTGCGCACTTTCGTGGACAAGGAACTCGCGCCCCGCGCCGCCGACATCGACCGCGACAACCTCTTCCCTGCCGACATGTGGAAGAAGCTGGGCGACCTGGGCGTGCACGGTCTGACCGTATCCGAAGAGTACGGCGGCACCAACCTGGGCTACCTGGCCCACATGGTGGCCATGGAAGAAGTCAGCCGCGGCAGCGCCTCGGTGGGCCTGAGCTACGGCGCGCACTCCAACCTGTGCATCAACCAGATCCACCGCAACGGCAGCGAAGCGCAAAAGCAAAAGTACCTGCCCAAGCTGATCAGGGGTGACTTCGTCGGCGCCCTGGCCATGAGCGAGCCCAACGCCGGCTCCGACGTCGTCAGCATGAAGTTGCGCGCCGAGAAGAAAGGCGACCGCTACGTCCTCAACGGCAGCAAGATGTGGATCACCAACGGCGGCGATGCCGACGTACTCGTGGTCTATGCCAAGACCAACCCGGAAGCCGGCGCCAAGGGCATGACCGCCTTCCTGATCGAGAAAGGCATGAAAGGCTTCAGCAAGGGCCAGCACCTCGACAAGCTGGGCATGCGCGGCTCCAACACCTTCCCGCTGTTTTTTGAAGACTGCGAAGTGCCCGCTGAGAACGTGCTGGGCGGCGAAGGCAACGGCACCAAGGTGCTGATGAGCGGCCTGGACTACGAGCGCGCCGTGCTCTCGGGTGGCCCGCTGGGCATCATGCAGGCGGTGATGGACAACGTCATCCCCTACATCCACGAGCGTAAACAGTTCGGCCAAGCCATCGGCGAGTTTCAGCTTGTGCAAGGCAAGGTCGCCGACATGTACACCGTGCAGCAGGCCGCCCGCTCGCTGGCCTACACCGTGGCCAAGAACCTCGACGCTCTGGGCGCCCAACACGCCCGCCATGTGCGCAAGGACTGCGCCGCCCTCATCCTGTGGACGGCAGAAAAAGCCACCTGGATGGCCGGCGAAGGCATCCAGATCTTCGGTGGCAACGGCTACATCAACGACTACCCGCTGGGCCGCCTGTGGCGCGATGCCAAGCTCTACGAGATCGGTGCCGGCACATCGGAGATCCGCCGCATGCTGATCGGCCGCGAGCTGTTCGCCGAAACGGCCTGACTGGCGTCCAGCACTGCCACCGGTCTCAGCCGGTGCCCCCCCAACGCACACCGGTGACACACCGGCGCATCGTTCACGCGTCCGTCGTCTCCAGCACCACCCGGTTGCGCCCCTGGGCCTTGGCCTGGTACAGCGCCGCATCGGCCCGCGCCAGCCAGCCCGTCAGGCTCAGTTCACGGCGATCAAACTGCGCCACCCCGATGCTCACGCTGAACTGAAGCGGCTTGCCCTCCACCAGCAAGCGGCTGTTGTGCACGGCCTCGCGGATGCGCTCGGCCAAGGCGGTGGCCTGCTCGGCCGTGATGTTGGGCAGCAGCACCACGAACTCCTCGCCACCCAAGCGAGCCACCAGGTCCACCTTGCGCACCAGTTGCTGCACCGTCTGCGCAAAGCTCACCAACACCGCATCGCCCGTCACATGGCCATGGGTGTCGTTGACCACCTTGAAGTGGTCCAGGTCCATCATCAGCAAGGACAACTCGGTACGGTAACGCAGGGCCCGCTGCATCTCGGCCTCGGCGGCTTCCGAAAATGCCCGCCGGCTTGCCACCCCGGTCAGCGAGTCGGTGCGCGCAGCCCGCTCGGCCGCCTCCTTCTGGTCACGCAACTCCTGCGTGGCCTGGCTGATCTGGTGCTGCAACTCTTCCTGGGTGGTGGCGATCCGCGCCACCATGGCATTGATGCCCACCGCCAGCGGGCGCAAGATGCCACTGTGGGCCACGTCCACACGCTCCGCCAGATGCCCCTCTCCCACCAGCTCAACCACCCGGTTGATGCGGCCAATCTGCGACGACACCAGATCGGCCAACACCGAAGCCATCACCCCCGCCAGCATCAAGCCCCCCACCGCCGTCGCCAAAGACCAGATCAGCAACTCGCGCCGCTGCTGCGCCAAGACATCCAGCGACATCTCCACCACGGCGTACCCCAGCAAACGCCTCTCGGTGGCCCGAATCCGGGTGTCTTCCTCTGGCACCGGGGCATACACATCGTCTATGGGCACGGTCGCCGTGGAGTAGATGGGCTGTGACACCACCAAAGCATCTTTGGACTGCACAATCTGAACGGCGCCATCGAGGCGCGGCGCACGCGCCTTCATCTTGCCGGCTGCCGCACGCAACTGCCCCTGGGCGTTGTAGATGATCACACCGCGCAGCTGCACGTCGCTGCGCATGGTGGCTTCCGCCAGACGCGCCAGCGCCTCCTGGTCACCCGCAAACAGACTGAATTCGGCCGCGCTGCCCAGTTGTCCCGCCGAAGCCGCTCCGCGGTCTTTCAGCGCCTCGGTCATGCGGCCGCCGTACTGAGAGGTGAAGCCCACCACCAGCAAGGCGATCACCAGCATCGCTGGCAAGGCCGTCGCCAGCCACAAGCGCACCCGTACGCCACTCAACTTCAGTTTCACCGCATGCCCTCCTCACGCCGCAAGGCATCGGTCAACACCGTCACGTCCGGCACATCCAGCCCCAATGATCGGCACACCTGTTCATTGATGGCAATCGTGAAATCATCAGCCCACCGTGAAGCCGGCCACGCCGCCAACACCGACGCCGCACCCAGCGGCACTTTCAACATGCCCGCCACCTGACGGCCCGCCTGAGACGGACTGGCGTACAGGCCCAGGGCCGCGCCGGCTTTCACCAAGGCCGGTGAGTAGCTCACCACCGGCACCCGCTGACGATAAGCGGTCATCAACACATGCTGCAGGACCGCCACGTCGGCCACGGCACCATCCGGCAGAATCAACAACACGTCGGCGTCGGCCAACACCGAGCGCAGCGCAGACGACACCGCATCGGGCTTGTCCACCACCCCGATCACCAGCCGCAAGCCACGATCTTGAGCGGCCTTGTGTAAAGCCTGTCGCTGCGACGCAGTATCGTCGTCCAGCAACACCCCCACGGTGGTCAGCCGTGGCATGGTGCGACGGATCAAATTGAGGTAGCGCTCGACAGGCTGATCCAGATACGCCGCAGACACCCAACTGGGCGGGCGCTTCCAGATGGCCGTGAACCCATCCTTGGGCAACAGCGCCGACAAGATCGGCACCCGCGCCCAATCGGCTTGCGTACCGGTGCGCTCCATGGCCATGCGCAAGGCGCTGGCACCCAGCGTCACCAACGCTGTCGGCGGCGGTGAGATGGGCCACTCCCGCGCATTCAAGATCACCAACTCCTTGCCACGCCCCACCTGACGCCAGTCGGCCTGCAAGGCTGCTGCAGCCTCCTTGTAAGCCCAGGACGTGTCAGAGAGCAGCACCCACACCCCCTCACCCGCGGCCCACACCCGCCCCCCTGGCACAGACAGGGTGGCCGCTACGGTACAGGCAAGGGACTGGCGGCGCGTGATCAGATCACATCTCCATGCGCAAAGTCAGGAAGCTCTTGCGAGCGAGTTGGAAGTTCTCTTGAACGCGAACGAAGGTGGCAGGCCCATTGACCGACTGAACGGTCAACGCCACCTCGGCTTTGTTGGCGCCAATGCGGAAAGGATAGGCCAAACGCACATCCGTGCGATGCTCAAACGGCATCCAGTCCTCCCTCGCACGCCAGGTCATGCTCCCAATCCGTTCGTGAATCACCCCCAGCTGCACGTTAGCAGGCAAACGTTGGAACAACGCGATCATGGTCGTGTGCTTGGGTGGTCGGCGCTCCTTGTGCTGCTCAAGACCCGGATCATCCCACTTGACGTGACCGACGCTCTGGTTGAACCAGACCTCGGTCGCGCTGAACGGCTTCCAGCGAAGTTGGTACTCCAGCCCCGTCAAGGACAAACCCGTGAGATTGACGTAATCACGGGAGCGTCGCCCATTGATCGGATTGGTCTCCGGGTGTGGGTACAACTTTGTGCGAATGACGTCTTGCATCCGCTCGTGGTAAAGCCGCGCATCCAGGGTCAGGTGGAGATCCTTGAAGCGCCCCACATAGCCCAACTCCTTGCTCAGCAGCTTCTCCGGCTGAACGCCACCGGTCGCAGCGTACTCATGCACGTACAAGCCACCCACGTCAGTGTAGATGCGGGTATCAGCCTTGTACTCATACAAGTTTGGTGCACGGATGGACTCGGTGACCCCGAAACGGAAGGTGTGCTCCGGTGACAGCAGCCAGTTGGCCATCAGGCGAGGCGCCGTGTAGGTGCCAGCACGGCTGTGGTTCCCCACAAACAGACCGCCATTGAGCAGCCATTGGGGATGAAGCCGCCACTCCAGGGTGCCGAACGCACGTGTTTCCCGGAAAGACACCCATTCGCTGGTGTTGTACAGCGGCGCAGAGCGCGCGCGCTCATCCTTGAACCCCACCCCCATCACCGCCCGCACACTGTCGGACAGGCCCAGCTTGCGCTGCACCTCCACGTTCGCCCGGCGCCCGAGCCCACCATAGTCCATCGTGAAATAAGCGCCCGGGATGGGATACGTCGCACGGGTCGCGCGGTCATTGGGCGCCGTGGCGAAGTCCTCTTTGGCATCTTCCATGAAACTGGCTGACACCTTGAGTTCGTCGTCAAAGCCCAGTTGACGGCGCCACTCGCCCTGCACATAGCTGTCGCGGGTGCGGATCTTGTGGGGTGGATTTTCGTTGTCGCTGTCGCCCTCGCCGGCATCCAGGTACGACACTCCCATCGCCACCATCACGTCATCGGCCAGGGTCGGCTTGAAGTCAGCACGCGCGTTCACCTGTCCCAGGCGCTTGTCATCGTAAGCATTGAGATAGCCCGCATCTCGCTGCTCACCCACCGAGAGGCGGAAACTCGCCGCCTCATCGCCCCAGCCAATCCGCACCCGGCGATCGCGAATTCCATTGTCCCCGGACGTCAGCAGCACCTCACCACCGGTTGTGTCCGCACTGTGGCGCGTGATGATGTTGATGACACCAAACATGGCGTTCGCACCATAAGCCGCTGAGTTGGCACCGCGCAGCACCTCGATGCGCTCGATGTCCTCCAACATCACATCCATCATGCCGCGGTGCGTGTCGCCCAGATAGCTGGTCGAGTACACCGAGCGACCATCGATCAGCACCAGGTTGCGCGTTCCGTAGTCGTCCATCGGGATGTGGTAGGCCGCCAGCGGGTTGGCCCCGTTCCAGCCGCCCGCCAGGTAGCCTGGCACCAGACGCAGCACCTCCGGCAGCGTGCGTGCCCCTGACTGACGGATCGTCTGGCGATCGATCACCGTGATGGCCCCGGGCGCTTCATTCAGGGGCTGATCCAGCCGACTGGCGGTCAAGACCACCGGCACGTTGGCGAAGTAGTCCTCTTCCGTCACCGACCGCTCGGCCGCGTGCGCACCGACCCCGGCAACACCCGCCAAGGTCACAACCAGGCCCACGCTGTGGCACACCTGACGAACACGAAACGCTGGCAACAACACCATGACACACCCAAAAACTGCACGTGCTCAATTATGAGCACGGGCTGTGTGCCCTGTATGACGGGAAACCGAGAGATGTGACCAGCGAGGTCATGCATCACACTCTCGGCCACGCTGCTCACATGACCCAGACCGAATCCACGCGCCGATGAGCGGCCGCGCCATTCCGTGAACAGCTGCACACCCCATTACACTCAAACATGATTCAAATCGGCGTCAACTCAATCAGACGCCCTTTTGCACTGGAATTGTCGATACCTTCGCGCCAACGCAACCTTCCAAGCAGTGAGCATTGGCATGAATCTCCAGCAGTTGTCCGTCGGCAAACGCCTCAGCATCGGTTTCGGCCTGGTCCTGGCCATCCTCATCGTTGTCACGATGATCGCCCTGGTCAAGGTCAACGTCATCAACACCGCCCTGCACGCCAACAGCGACGAGCACACCTCCATTCAGCGGTTTGCGATCAATTTCCGCGGCTCGGCACACGATCGCGCCATCGCCATCCGGGACGTGGTGCTGAGCACGCAACCGTCCGAGCGAGACAAGGAAGTCGCCACCATTGCAGCCTTGGCCCGCTTCTACGCCGAGTCCGCCACCCCGCTGGAGAGCCTGCTCGGCAAGTCCGCCGATCAGGCGGAGCTCAAGCGCCTGTACGGTGCCATCCAGGCCATCGAGGCACAGGCTGTCGCCACCACCCAGGCCATCGTGAACATGGTGAACGCGGGTGACACGGCCGGCGCTCAAGCCCTGTTGTGGACGCAGGCCAAGCCCCAGTACGTCCAGTGGCTGGCGGCCATCAACCAGCTGATCGACTACGAATAGCAGCGCGTCCAGATCCAGAACAAGATCGCGCTGGAAGAAGCAGAAGGGTTCCTCATGGCGATGCTCACCGCGCTGACCCTGGCGCTGCTGTGCGGCGCCGCGCTCGCGTGGACACTGTCGCGCAGCATCGTGCGGCAACTGGGCGCCGAGCCTCAGGCGCTGGGAGAGGCCGCCCGACGCGTCGCCGCGGGCGATCTCAAACCGATTCCCGGCGCCGACCTGGCCCCGGCTGACAGCGTGCTTGCCTCGCTGGGGGCCATGCGCACCAGCCTGGCTGGCATCGTGGCCCAGGTACGTCAGGCGTCTGACTCGATTGATACGGGTTCGGCAGAGATCGCCACCGGCAACGCGGACCTGTCGGTGCGCACCGAGCAGCAAGCCTCCAACCTGCAGCAGACCGCCTCGTCGATGTTGCAGATGAACACCGCCGTCAAGGCCAACGCCGAGACCGCCCGCCACGCCACCCAACTGGCCTCATCGGCCACCGCCGCCGCCACCAAGGGTGGTGAGGTGGTGGGTCAGGTGGTCGCGACCATGGAGGACATCAGCGCCAGTTCGCGCAAGATTGCCGACATCATCGGCGTGATCGACGGCATTGCCTTCCAGACCAACATCCTGGCGCTCAACGCCGCAGTCGAAGCCGCTCGGGCGGGTGAGCAGGGCCGCGGGTTCGCTGTGGTCGCCTCCGAGGTGCGCAGCCTGGCCCAACGCAGTGCGGAAGCAGCCCGTGAGATCAAGTCCCTCATCGGCGACAGCGTCACCAAGGTCGAGCAAGGCACCCAACTGGTCAACGACGCTGGCGCCACCATGGACGACATCGTCACCCAGGTCAAGAACGTATCGGACCTGATTCACGAGATCGGAGCGTCCACGCAAGAGCAGACCGACGGCATCGACCGGGTCAGCCACGCCGTCACCGAACTCGACCGCAGCACGCAGCAGAACGCTGCACTGGTCGAGGAAAGCGCTGCCGCCGCGGAAAGCCTGCAGCATCAGGCCCGCCGTCTGGCTGAACTGGTACGCCTCTTCCAGTTGAACGCGACAGAGACCGCTCGGTGATCCCACGGGCGCGATGGACTGCGCCCCCGCCCCTGAACCGGGGCACCACCTCCCGTCTTCATGGCCCCAGGCCCGGCATGGAACTTTCGTCCGATTTAGCACTCTGACACCGCGAGTGCTAACATTAGCTGAGAAGGACCACGAAAGGACCATCCATGACCCTGACGACCGCCCTTGCCCCCCGTGACCCCTGGAGTGTGGTGCCCTCACTGGGCAATCTGGACGCGTACATCCGCTCGGTCCAGGCCATCCCCATGCTGGATGCCGACGAGGAGCAAACCCTGGCGCGTCGTCTGCGTGACCAGCAAGACTTGCAGGCCGCCTCCAAGCTGGTGCTCTCGCACCTGCGTCTGGTCGTGTCCATCTCCCGCCAATACATGGGTTACGGCCTGCCGCAAGGTGACCTGATTCAGGAAGGCAACGTCGGTCTGATGAAGGCCGTCAAGCGCTTCGACCCTGATCAGGGCGTGCGCCTGGTGAGCTACGCCATGCACTGGATCAAGGCCGAGATCCATGAATACATCCTGAAGAACTGGCGCATGGTCAAGGTGGCCACCACCAAAGCCCAGCGCAAGCTGTTCTTCAACCTGCGCTCACTCAAACACCAGTTCAAGGGCGAAGAAGGCGCAGAACACCTGGGCCGTGCCACCCTGTCCGACCACGACATCCACCGCGTGGCCAATGAACTCAATGTGCGTCCGGAAGACGTCATCGAGATGGAGACCCGCATGGCCGGCGGTGACGTGGCCCTGGAGGCTCCTACCGACGACGACGGGGATGCGCCCGTCGCCCCGCTGGCCTATCTGGCCGACGAAGCGCACGAGCCGACCCGCGTGATCGAGGCGCACCGCCGCGACTGGCTGGCCAGCGATGGCATCGCCCTGGCGCTCGACCAGCTGGATGCCCGCAGCCGCCGCATCGTGGAAGAGCGCTGGCTGCAGGTCAACGACGACGGCTCGGGCGGCATGACCTTGCACGAATTGGCCGCCGAATATGGCGTCAGCGCCGAACGCATCCGTCAGATCGAAGTGGCCGCCATGAAGAAAATGCGCAAGGCCCTCACCGAGGTCGTCGACGCCTGATCCCTCGCGACGTCCCCAGCCAGCTGGCTGGGGCTGCGCGGTCGCACAGGCGGCCAATCAAGCCCGGGTCAGGCACCGCGCAGTCGCGCGATCATCGCCGCCGTGGCGGGGTCCAGTCCGCTGACATCCCCGCTGTCCAGGCGCGGCAACAGGTCGTTGCTCATCGCCTTGCCCAGCTCCACGCCCCACTGGTCAAAGGAGTTGATGCCCCACAAGGCTCCGCTCACCAGCACGCGGTGTTCGTGCAAGGCGATCAGGGCGCCCAGAGAGCGCGGGGTCAAGGCATCGATCACCATCGTCAGGCTGGGGCGATTGCCAGGGAAGGTGCGGTGGCGGGCAATGATCTCCGGAGGCACCTCTTTCGAGGCCGTGGGGGCCACCTCGTGCGCAGCCTGCTCGGTGGTCTTGCCCCACATCAGCGCCTGTGCCTGCGCCAAGCCATTGGCCAGTAACATCTGATGCTGACGGTGCAGCATCGCCTGCACGGCCGGCGACAACTGCCCGGCATCGCGCAGCGGCAGGCCCTTGAACAAGATGAACTCCACCGGGATCACGTCGGTGCCCTGATGCAGCATCTGGAAAAACGCGTGCTGTCCGTTGACCCCAGGCTCGCCCCACACCACCTCACTGGTCGCATAGGTGAGCGGCTGCCCGTGGCGGTCGACGCCTTTGCCGTTGCTCTCCATCACCAACTGCTGCAAATAAGCCGGCAACCGGCGCAAGCCATGGTGATAAGGCGCGACACAACGGCTGGTGTAGCCCTTGAAGTTGCGGTACCAGACGTCCATCAGGCCCAGCCACAGCGGCAGGTTCGCCTCCGAGGGGGCCGAAGCGAAATGCTGGTCCATCGCATGGGCACCGTCGAGCAAGGCGCGAAAATGCTGGCTGCCCAGGGCCAGTGCAATCGGCAAACCAATGGCCGACCACAGCGAAAACCGGCCGCCCACCCAGTCCCAGAAACCGAAGGTGCGGGTGATGCCAAACGCCGCAGCCCCCTCCACATTCGAGGTCGTGGCCACAAAGTGACGGGCAATGTCCGTGCCGCCCTGATCCAGGAACCACTGGCGCGCGGTGCGCGCGTTCACCATGGTTTCCTGGGTCGTGAACGTCTTCGACGCCACGACGAACAAAGTGTGCTTCGGGTCCACCTGGCGCAACACACCGGCCAGATCCTGACCGTCGATGTTCGAGACAAAGTGACAGCGCAGGCGCGGGTTCGCAAAGGCCTCCAGCGCCATCACCACCATCTGCGGCCCCAGATCGGAGCCGCCAATGCCGATGTTCACCACATCGTGGATGTCACCGGGGTTCGGCCCACCCGCGCTGGCCTTTACCTCATCGGCAAAGGCCAGCATCTGATCGAGCACCGCGTGAACTTCGTCGCTGAAAGGCGCTTGGCCGCGTGGCGCACGCAGTGCGGTGTGCAGCACCGCACGCCCTTCCGAGCCATTGACCAGTTCACCGCGCAGCAGGGCATCGCGCCGCTCGGCCAGTCGACACTCGTGAGCCAAGTCCAACAGGTGGCGCCGCGTGGCGACATCCCAGTGCACCCGCGACATGTCCACCACCACCTCGGGCGCCTCGAAGGTCAGAGACTCGACGCGGCGAGGATCTTCGGCAAACAGAGTGCGCAGGTCCAGGTCGGCGCCATGGGCCTGGTAATGCCCACTCAGGGCCGCCCAGGCCACCGTCTGATCACAGCGTGGAGAAGACGAGATCATGCCCACTCCCTACTCAAAGCTGGGCTTCGATCAGGGCATCCAGCTTGCCGGCATCCACCGCGAACGCGCGAATGCCCTCGGCCAGCTTCTCGGTGGCCATGGCATCTTCATTGAGGGCGTAGCGGAAGGCGGCCTCGCTCAAGGGCGCCTCGGGCGCCTGCGTGCCAGAGGGCGGCGTCAAATGGCGCACCACCGGCGCCTCACTGGCCTGCAATTGCGCCAGCAACTCGGGACTGATGGTCAGCAGGTCACAGCCGGCCAGGGCCAGGATCTGCCCCACATTGCGGAAGCTGGCGCCCATCACCTCGGTGCGCACGCCGTGGGCCTTGTAATACTGATAGATGCGGGTGACGGACTGCACGCCTGGATCGTTCACGCCCGCCTGTGCGGCCTCGTCCCAGGCAGCCCCGGCCGACTTCTTGTACCAGTCGTAGATGCGGCCCACAAAAGGCGAGATCAGCTGCACGCCGGCGTCGCCACAGGCACGCGCCTGTGCAAAGGCGAACAGCAGCGTCAGATTGCAATGGATGCCTTCTTGCTCCAGCACGCGTGCCGCCTGGATGCCTTCCCAGGTGGCGGCGATCTTGATGAGCACGCGAGACCGCGCCACACCGGCCGCCTCGTACAGCGCGATCAGGCGACGGGCGCGCGCCAGGGTGGCTTCGGTGTCGAAGCTCAGCCGGGCGTCCACCTCGGTCGACACTCGGCCCGGCACCACCTTGAGGATTTCCAGACCAAAGCGCACCAGCACCTGGTCGACGATCGCGTCCAGCGGCGCAACCCGGTGGGCGGCCACCACCTCGGCCAGCAAGGGCGCGTACTCGGGCTTTTGCACCGCCTTGAGGATCAGGGACGGGTTGGTCGTAGCGTCTTGCGGGGTGAACTGGGCCAGTTGCTTGAAGTCACCGGTGTCGGCGACGACCGTGGTGCAGGCCTTGAGCTGATCGAGTTGCGAGGTCATGGGCAAACAACGTGAAACGGGCTGGCGCAGACCCCGTCATGCAACGAGATCGACCAGCATCCTGAATTTGGCTTATCGTGAGACCACATTCTGTCCCCAAAATCATGACAGGCGCCCTCTCCGGCCCCTCTGTGGCCCGTATTCCACCCTTATGGGGTCCCCTCCATGTCCTTTGATCTGGTTTTTTTTGGCGGCACCGGTGATCTCACCTGGCGCAAGCTCATGCCGGCACTGTTCCAGGCCTGGCGCCACGGCAAGCTGCCCGCGCAGGGTCGCATCCTTGCAGTGGCCCGCGACGAGCGCTCCGACGCCAGCTACCGACAGTGGCTCAAGGACAAGCTGACCTCGGGCGATGACCTCGCCAAGCGCCCCACAGAGGACGAGTTCGAGCGCTTTGCCGCCCTGGTGCACTACCTGCGCATGGACCTGTCCCAGCCCGGGGACTATGCCGTGCTGCGCCAGTGGCTGCAGACGCGCCAGGCCGACACCGTGGTGATGTACCTGGCCACCAGCCCCCATCTCTTCCCCGTCATCTGTGAGCAGCTGGGTGCCGCCGGGCTCAACCACCCGGCGGTGCGCGTGGTGCTCGAAAAGCCCCTGGGGCACGACCTGGCCTCGGCCCAGGCCATCAACCGGGCCGTGGGTGCGGTGTTCAGCGAACGCCAGGCCCTGCGCATCGACCACTACCTCGGCAAACCCTCGGTGCAGAACCTGATGGCCCTGCGCTTCGGCAACGTGCTGTTCGAGCCCCTGTGGCGCCGCGAGAGCATCGCCAACATCCAGATCACGCTGGCGGAAAGCCTGGGCGTGGGCACCCGGGGCGACTTTTACGACCGCACTGGCGCCCTGCGCGACATGGTGCAGAACCACGCGCTGCAGTTGCTGACCATGGTCGCGATGGAGCCGCCATCGAGCGCCGACGCCGACGCCATCCGCGACGAAAAGCTCAAGGTGCTGCGCTCACTCAAGCCCTTCGACGCGGCCTCGGTGGCGCGCGACGTGGTGCGCGGTCAGTACCGTGCCGGCACCGTGGGCGGCATGAGCGTGCCAGGCTATCTGGACGAGGCCAAGGTGCCCGCCGGCAGCCACACCGAAACTTTCGTGGCGCTGCGCTGCGAGGTTCAGAACTGGCGCTGGGCCGGCGTGCCCTTCTACCTGCGCACCGGCAAACGCCTGGCGCACCGCCACGCCGAGATCGTGGTGAACTTCCGCCCCACCCCGCACTCAATCTTCCCCGGCACGCAGCCCCCTAACCAGTTGGTGATCAAGCTGCAGCCCGATGACGGCCTGCAGTTGCACCTGCTGGCGGCCAAGGGCGCCTTGGGCCCGGACCTGGCGGGAGACCATCAGGCGGAACACCTCTCACCCGTGTCCCTCGATCTGGACTTCGACAAGGCCTTTCCCACCGACCGGGTAGGCGCCTATGAGCGCATGCTGCTTGACGCCCTGGCGGGCCGCTTGAACCTCTTCGTGCGCTCGGACGAGCAAGAACAAGCCTGGCGCTGGGTCGAGCCCATTCTGGAGGCCTGGCGACACGATGGCAGCGGCCTGAAGACCTACAGCGCAGGCACCTGGGGACCGGCCGCTGCAAGTGCGCTGGTCGCACGTGACGGCTTCGCCTGGGCCGAAGAAAGCTGACGCTGCGCGACTGCGCACACGCCGGAGCCGGCTGCGGCGTTCAAGCCGACTGCAGGAGCCCGTCCACGCCGTACAGCCTGGCCAGCTCGGTCAGCTTGGCGGGCAGGTGCTGCACCGCAAAGGCGCGGCCATTGGCCCGCGCCATGCGCTGACACTCGAGCAGAACGGCCAGCGCGCTGGAATCGAACTGCTGCAAGGCCGCACCGTCCACGGTCAGCATGGCGGCTTCCGTGCCCCCTTGGGCCGCAGCCTGGTCCAGCGTCTGACGGAACAGGCGCAACACATGCGGCACCTCAGCATGCGTGATGACGGCAGGCAGCAGCAACATGACTCAGCCTGCGTTCTTGGCCACCAACTGGCGGTTGCGTTCGGCCAGCTTGGAGATCAGACCGTCGATGCCCGAGGCATTGATCTCCTGAGCAAAGCTGCTCTGGTGGGTTTGCACCAGCCAGGCACCCAGCACGTTCACGTCGTACACCTTCCAGCTGCTGCCCGACTTTTCCAGGCGGTAGTTCAGCTGGATGGGATCCCCCTTGCCCTTGACCACGGTGCGCACCACCACATCCGTGTCGGTGGGACGCGCGCGTGACGGCAGGTACTCGATGACCTGGTCCTTGACCTGGGAGGCCGCGCCCGCGTAGGTGTGCACCAGCAAGGTCTTGAACTCGTTTTGCAGGCGCTGACGCTGATCCGGCGTGGCGCGACGCCAGGCGGGGCCGACGGCGGCAGCGGTCATGCGCACGAAGTTCACGTTCGGCATGATCTTGGCGTCGACCACGGCGGTGATCTTGCGCAGGTCACCCGACTGGATGGCCTTGTCAGCCTTGACCGTGGCCATCACGTCATTGGTGATGGCCTGGATGAAGGCTTCGGGCGTCTGGGCGGGCACAGCGGCCTGCGCGGGTGCGGCCTGCGCCCACACAGGGGCAGCGACCAGCGCCGACGCGGCCAACACGGCCGAACTCACCACACGGACAGCGAACATACGAGAGTGCAACACAAGGGTCCTTTCTGCAATCCTCATACTCTCCTGAACGCCTCAGCGGGCGCACAGGATGACGGGATCATCTGATTTTGAGCGGAGAAACGTGGCCCACCATCCACCACATCAGGGGGCGCTGGCTGCCGAGGCGGCCGGGACCACAGGGGTGGCCTCATCTTCGGATTCGGGCAGGTCATAGCGAGGCTGGGGGGCCTCATCTTCTTCCTCAGGCTGAGGTCGCCCCTCTTCAATCAGGCTCTGGCGACGCTGCAGGTAGGCGTCGCGGGTGAAGGTGTACTTGTCCAGCGCCACGCCATCGAGCAGGTCGGTTGCCTGCAGGAAAGCAGCACGGGTACTGACCCCGTTGAGCAAGCGCACCAGGTTGTCCTCTCGCGCGCCATCCACCAGCGTCGTGGCGGAGAACGTCATGCTGCTCGCCAGATTGGCCGAGTCCCGCACACTCGAAGGCCCCAAGATGGGCCAGACGATGTATGCGCCCGAAGGGGCACCCCACACACCCAAGGTCTGCCCGAGGTCCTCTCGGTAACGGTCCAAGCGCATCGGCGTTGCCAGATCGATCAAACCGCCGAGGCCCAGGGTCGAGTTCACGGCCACACGCATGGTGCTGGCCGCCCCCTCTTTGAAACGCCCCTGCAGGAACAGGTTCACCGACGACCACACGTCGTCGATGTTGCCGAAAAAGTTGCGCACGCCCGTCTGCACGAGTGAGGGCGTGACCTTCACATAGCCTTCAGCCAAGGGCTTGAGCACATGCGCATCCACCCCCTCGTTGAAGGAAAACACCCCACGGTTCCAGGACTCCAGCGGATCGGGCGATTGCGACGTGGCGCAACCCGACAAGCTGAACACCAGAGGCAGGCTCAAGGCTGCGCCCCAGGTGCGGACGCGACGGACAGCGAAAGATCGGAGAGGCATCATTTGTCACCTTCCTTGCCGCCTTCGGCAGCCTTGCTGTAGAGGAACTGACTGATCAGGTTTTCCAGCACGATGGCCGACTGGGTGGACTTGATAGCGTCGCCCGCCGCGAGATTGGTCTCACCGTAACCGGGCTCCAGACCGATGTACTGCTCGCCTAGCAAACCTGCGGTGAGGATCTTGGCCGAGGTGTCCTTGGGAAAGGCCACACCCTTGTTCATCTCGATCTCGACCTTGGCCTGAAACGTTTCATTGTCAAACGTGATGGCCTTGACACGCCCCACCACCACGCCGGCACTCTTGACCGCGGCCTTGGGCTTGAGTCCGCCGATGTTGTCGAACAGGGCCACCACCTTGTAGCCCTGCTCGAACGACAGGGTCAGGAGGTTACCGGCCTTCAGCGCCAGAAAAACGATCGCGGCCGCCCCCAGCATCACGAAGAGGCCCACCCACACATCATGTTTTGATTTCTGCATATTGTCCGTCCTTGCGACCTGCCTCGATCAGATCGAGAACATCATGGCCGTCAACACAAAATCCAGCCCCAGCACAGCCAGGGATGCCATGACCACCGTTCGGGTGGTGGCCAGCGACACGCCCTCGGGCGTCGGGTCACACTCATGGCCTTGCAACAAGGCCACGAAGGTCACGGTCAAGCCGAACACGAAGCTCTTGATCATGCCGTTGCCCACATCGGCCCACACCTCGACACCGTTCTGCATCTGCGACCAGAAGGCACCGTCATCGACGCCGATCATGGCAACGCCCACCACCCAGCCGCCGAGCACACCCACGGCCGAGAAGACCGCCGCCAGCAGCGGCATGGCAATGACACCGCCCCAGAAGCGCGGCGCGAGCACACGCTGGATCGGATCCACCCCCATCATCTCCATGGCAGACAGCTGCTCACCGGCCTTCATGAGACCGATGCCCGCCGTCAGCGCCGTGCCCGCACGACCGGCGAACAGCAGGGCCGCCACCACCGGCCCCAGTTCGCGCACCAGGGACAGGGCCACCATCAGGCCCAGCGCCTCGCTGGAGCCGTAGCTTTGCAGAATGTAGTAACCCTGCAAGCCCAGCACGAAGCCCACAAAAGCCCCGGACACCGTGATGATGGCCAGCGAATAATTGCCCAGAAAGAAAATCTGCTCGGTGAGCAAGCGAGGCCGCTTCAACGTGGCCCCCAGCGACAGCAGCAGGCGCAGGAACAGGCGCGCGCCATAGCCCAGATCGGCGAGCTTGAGTCGAACCGCACGCCCGACCCGGGACGGATTGAGCCAGGACATCATCCGCGCACCCCAAAGTCATGACCTGCATCGATGGCAGGGTGATGAAAGCGAACGGGACCGTCCGGCGCCGCATCCACGAACTGACGCACCAGCGGATCACTGCTCGCGCGCATCTCAGCCGGTGTGCCCTGCGCCACAATGCGCCCATTGGCCAGCAAGACCACATGGTCGGCGATCAGGAAGGTCTCTTCCACATCGTGCGACACCAGCACGCTGGTGAGCCCCATGGTGTCATTGAGCTCGCGGATCAAGCGCGCCGACACCCCCATCGAGATCGGGTCCAGTCCGGCAAATGGCTCGTCGTACAACATCAATTCCGGGTCCAGCGCCATGGCCCTGGCCAAGGCCACCCGACGGGCCATGCCCCCGGAAATCTCGCTGGGCATGAGGTCACGCGCACCGCGCAACCCCACGGCGTTGAGCTTCATCAGCACCAGATCGCGCAAGATGGATTCGGGCAACTTCGTGTGCTCACGCAAAGGAAACGCCACGTTTTCGAACACCGACAGATCGGTGAACAGGGCCCCAAACTGGAACAGCATGCCCATGCGTCGACGCGCCGCCATCAGGCCGGCAGCGTCCAGGCGGGCCATGTCCTGTCCGTCGAACATGACTTGGCCGGACATGGGGGTCAATTGGCGACCTATGAGTCGCAACACTGTGGTTTTGCCACCACCGGAGGTGCCCATCAGGGCCACCACCTGGCCTCGTGGCACCACCAGGTTGATGTCAGACAGGATGACCCGGTCACCGTAGCCACAGGTGACCGCGCGCAACGCCACCAGCGGCTCAGGGGCCGCAAGCGAGGCAGATGCGTCGTGGATCGGAGTTTCAGCTTGTGACATGACCATGAAAAAAAGGGCCAGTGATGGTCACTGGCCCTGGGATCATAGGGGATACACGGATCCCCGCTGAGCACGCCCCGAAAGGCGTAATGGACTGTGGGGTCAACGCGGCAGCGTGGTCGAGCCCATCAGGAAGGCGTCGACCTCGCGAGCAGCCTGACGGCCTTCGCGGATGGCCCACACGACCAGCGACTGACCGCGGCGCACGTCACCGGCGGCGAACACCTTGTCGGCATTGGTCTTGTAACCGCCGATGTCGGTCGAAGCCTTGGCGTTGCCACGGGCGTCCTTCTCGACACCGAAGCCTTCGAGCAGGGTGTTCACCGGGTTCACGAAGCCCATGGCCAGCAGCACCAGGTCGGCCTTGAGGATCTGCTCCGAGCCGGCGACTTCTTCGAACTTGCCGTTCTTGAACTCGACGCGCACGGTCTTGACCGCCGTGACCTTGCCGTTCTCGCCGATGAATTCCTTCGTGGCGATGGCGAACTCGCGCTCACAACCTTCTTCATGGCTGGAAGACGTGCGCAGCTTGATCGGCCAGTAGGGCCAGGTCAGCTCCTTGTTTTCCTGCTCGGGCGGCTGCGGCATCAGCTCGAACTGGATCACGCTCTTGGCGCCATGGCGGTTGGACGTGCCCACGCAATCGGAGCCGGTGTCGCCGCCGCCGATCACGATCACGTTCTTGCCCGTGGCCATGATCTGGTCCTTGACCTTGCCGCCGGCGTTCACGCGGTTCTGCTGCGGCAGGAACTCCATCGCGAAGTGGATGCCGGCCAGGTCACGCCCCGGCACAGGCAGGTCACGCGACTGCTCGGCACCACCGGCCAACAGCACGGCGTCGAAGTCCTGCTTCAGCTGCTCGGGCGAGACGGTGTCCTTGGCCCAGTTGGTGACCTTGGAGCCCTTGGGCATCTCGCCGACGATGGTGTTGGTCTTGAAGACCACGCCTTCGGCTTCCATCTGCTTCACACGACGGTCGATGTGCGACTTGTCGAACTTGAAGTCGGGGATGCCGAAACGCAGCAGACCGCCGATGGTGTCGTTCTTCTCGAACACGGTCACGTCATGACCGGCACGGGCCAGCTGCTGGGCTGCGGCCATGCCAGCGGGGCCGGAGCCCACGATGGCGACCTTCTTGCCGGTCTTGACCGCAGCAGGCTGCGGCTTGACCCAGCCTTCGGCCCAGGCACGGTCGATGATGGCGTGCTCGATGGACTTGATGCCCACGGCGTCGTTGTTGATGTTCAGCACGCAAGCGGCTTCACACGGTGCCGGACAGACCCGACCGGTGAAGTCGGGGAAGTTGTTGGTCGAGTGCAGCACCTCGATGGCGTTTTGCCAGTCGCCGCGGTACACCAGATCGTTGAAGTCCGGGATGATGTTGTTGACCGGGCAGCCGTTGTTGCAGAACGGGGTGCCGCAGTCCATGCATCGCGCGCCTTGGATCTTGGCCTCTTCAGGCTTCAGACCAATGACGAACTCCTTGTAGTTCTTGACGCGCTTCTCGACGGGCTCGTAGCCCTCTTCCAGACGCTCGAATTCCAGAAAGCCAGTGACTTTTCCCATTTCAAACTCCTGATCGTGCGCTTCAGGCCTTGGCCTTGGCGGACTTGGCCTTCGCGACGGCGGCCGTTGCTTCTTGCTGGGCACCCTTCTCGGTCAGGGCGCGACGGTACTCGTGCGGGAAGACCTTGACGAACTTCGGCAGCTGGGCCGACCAGTTGTCCAGGATCTCGCGGGCACGGAGCGATCCCGTCCAGCGGTGGTGGTCCTCGATGAGCTTCTTGAGCAGGGCCTCGTCGGCCTGGTCCTTGTGCATCGGGATGCCGGCTTCGGCTTGCTCGGCAGCGGGCAGCACCTTGTCCAGGGAGACCTGGGCGGTGTTGACGCGCTTGGCAAACTGACCGTCTTCGTCGTAGACGTAAGCCACACCACCGGACATGCCGGCAGCAAAGTTGCGGCCGGTCTTGCCCAGCACCACGACCGTACCACCGGTCATGTATTCGCAACCGTGGTCACCCGTGCCTTCGACCACTGCCGTGGCACCCGACAGACGCACGCCGAAACGCTCGCCGCCGACACCGCGGAAGAAGGCCTCACCGCTGGTGGCACCGTACAGCACGGTGTTACCGACGATGATGTTCTCGGTGGCGTTGCCACGGAACTCGATGCTCGGACGCACGATCACGCGGCCACCCGACAGACCCTTGCCGGTGTAGTCGTTGGCTTCACCGATCAGGTACAGGGTGATGCCCTTGGCCAGGAAGGCGCCGAAGGACTGGCCGCCCGTGCCTTCCATCTGGATGAAGACGGTGTCGTCAGGCAGACCATCGGGATGGTGCTTGATCAGCTCGCCCGACAGCATGGCGCCGACGGTGCGGTTGACGTTCTTGGCCACTTCCATGAACTTGACGGCTTCGCCACGCTCAATGGCGGGCTTGGCCTTCTCGATCAGGCGCTGGTCCAGGGCCTTGTCCAGACCGTGGTCTTGCGTGTCCACGTGCAGGCGCGGCACATCGGCCGGCACCGGCGGCAAGGCGAAGACCTTGCTGAAGTCCAGACCCTGGGCCTTCCAGTGTTCGACGCCCTTGCGGGTGTCGAGCAGGTCGGCGCGGCCGATCAGGTCGTCGAACTTGCGGATGCCCAACTGGGCCATGATCTGACGCGCTTCTTCGGCGACGAAGAAGAAGTAGTTCACGACGTGCTCAGGCTTGCCGGAGAACTTCTTGCGCAGGACGGGGTCTTGCGTGGCCACACCCACCGGGCAGGTGTTCAGGTGGCACTTGCGCATCATGATGCAGCCTTCAACGACCAGCGGCGCAGTCGCGAAGCCGAATTCGTCAGCACCCAGCAGGCCACCGATGACCACGTCACGGCCGGTCTTGATCTGACCGTCGGTCTGCACGCGCACACGGCCGCGCAGACGGTTCAGCACCAGGGTCTGCTGGGTTTCAGCCAGGCCCAACTCCCACGGCGTGCCGCAGTGCTTGATCGAGGACCAGGGCGAAGCGCCCGTGCCGCCGTCGTGACCGGCGATCACGATGTGGTCGGCCTTGGCCTTGGCCACACCGGTCGCCACCGTGCCGACGCCCACTTCGGACACCAGCTTGACCGACACGTCGGCCTTGGGGTTCACGTTCTTCAGATCGTGGATCAGCTGAGCCAGGTCTTCGATCGAGTAGATGTCGTGGTGCGGCGGGGGCGAGATCAGGCCCACACCCGGCACGGAGTGACGCAGCTTGCCGATGTACTCGGAGACCTTGCCGCCCGGCAGCTGACCGCCTTCACCGGGCTTGGCGCCCTGGGCCATCTTGATCTGGATCTGGTCGGCGGACACCAGGTACTCGGTGGTCACACCGAAGCGACCCGAGGCCACCTGCTTGATCTTCGAGCGCAGGCTGTCGCCGTCTTGCATCTCGTAGTCGGCTTCGACGCGCGAAGAGCCAATCACGTCCGACACCTTGGTGCCCTTGACGATCTTGATGCCCTTGAGCTCGTTGCGATAACGGTTCTCGTCTTCGCCGCCTTCGCCGGTGTTCGACTTGCCGCCGATGCGGTTCATGGCCAGGGCCAGGGTCGAGTGGGCTTCGGTGGAGATGGAGCCCAGCGACATGGCGCCGGTGGCGAAACGCTTGACGATTTCCGAGGCGGGTTCGACTTCCTCGACCGGGATGGCCTTGCTTGGGTCGATCTTGAACTCGAACAGGCCACGCAGGGTCAGGTGGCGCTTGCTCTGGTCGTTGATGATCTGGGCGTATTCCTTGTAGGTGTCGAACTTGCCCGAGCGCGTGGAGTGCTGCAGCTTGGCGATCGCGTCCGGCGTCCACATGTGCTCTTCACCGCGGGCACGCCAGGCGTACTCACCGCCGGTTTCCAGCATGTTGGCCAGCACGGGGTCGTTGCCAAACGCAGCCTTGTGGTTGCGGATGGCTTCTTCGGCCACTTCGAACACACCGATGCCGCCGACTTGCGTGGGGGTGCCACGGAAGTACTTGTCGATCAGTTCCTTGTTCAGACCGATGGCTTCGAAGATCTGGGCGCCGCAGTACGACATGTACGTGCTGATGCCCATCTTGGACATGATCTTCGAGAGACCCTTGCCGATGGCCTTGGTGTAGTTGTAGATCGCCTTGTCGGCCGACAGGTCGCCCGGCAGGTCCTTGGCCATGTCGGCCAGGGTTTCCATCGCCAGGTAGGGGTGCACGGCTTCGGCGCCATAACCGGCCAGCACGGCGAAGTGGTGCACTTCGCGGGCGGTACCGGTTTCCACGACCAGACCGGTCGAGGTGCGCAGGCCCTTGCGAACCAGGTGGTGGTGGATGGCAGACAGGGCCAGCAGCGCCGGGATGGCGATGTTGGCACGGTCCATCTTGCGGTCGGTCACGATCAGGATGTTGTGACCGGACTGGATGGCTTCCACGGCTTCGGCGCACAGCGAGGCCAGGCGCGCTTCGACACCTTCATGACCCCAGGCTGCGGGGTAGGTGATGTCGATTTCGTAGGCCTTGAACTTGCCGCTGGTGTGCTTCTCGATGTTGCGCAGGCGGGCCATGTCGTCGAAGTCCAGCACGGGCTGGGAGACTTCGAGGCGCATCGGCGGGTTCACCGCGTTGATGTCGAGCAGGTTGGGCTTCGGACCGATGAAGGACACGAGCGACATCACGACCGCTTCGCGGATCGGGTCGATCGGGGGGTTGGTCACCTGGGCGAACAGCTGCTTGAAGTAGTTGTACAGCGGCTTGTTCTTGTCCGACAACACGGCCAGCGGCGAGTCGTTGCCCATGGAGCCGGTCGCTTCTTCGCCGTTCTGGGCCATCGGGGCCATCAGGAACTTGATGTCTTCCTGAGTGAAGCCGAAGGCTTGCTGGCGGTCGAGCAGCGATTCGCTGAACTCGCCAGCGTTGCCCTTGGCATCGATGCTGTCGAGCTTGATGCGGACGTTCTCGATCCACTGACGGTAGGGCTTGGCCGAAGCGTACTGGGCCTTGAGCTCTTCGTCTTCGATGATACGACCTTGTTCAAAGTCGATCAGGAACATCTTGCCCGGCTGCAGACGCCACTTCTTGACGATCTTGTTCTCGGGGATGGGCAGCACGCCGGACTCGGAAGCCAGCACGACCAGGTCGTCATCGGTGATGATGAAACGAGCGGGACGCAGACCGTTGCGGTCCAGCGTGGCGCCGATCTGGCGGCCATCGGTGAAGACCATGGCGGCGGGGCCGTCCCACGGCTCCATCATGGCAGCGTGGTACTCATAGAAGGCGCGGCGGCGCTCATCCATGGTGCTGTGCTGTTCCCAGGCTTCCGGGATCATCATCATGGCGGCCTGAGCCAGGGGGTAGCCGGACATCGTCAGCAGTTCGAGCGCGTTGTCGAACGTGGCGGTGTCGGACTGGCCGTCCAGGCTGATCGGGTACAGCTTCTTGAGGTCGTCGCCCAGCACGGGGGACTTCATCACGCCTTCGCGGGCACGCATCCAGTTGAAGTTGCCCTTGACGGTGTTGATTTCACCGTTGTGGGCCACCATGCGGTACGGGTGAGCCAGCGGCCACTCGGGGAAGGTGTTGGTCGAGAAGCGCTGGTGCACCAGGGCCAGGGCCGAGGTCACGCGCTCGTCGCGCAGGTCGAGGTAGTACTTGCCCACCTGATCGGCCAGCAGCAGACCCTTGTAGATGATGGTACGGCACGACATGCTGGGCACGTAGTACTCGTGGCTGTGCGTCAGGTTCAGGCTCTGGATCTTGCTGGACGCCGTCTTGCGGATGACGTAGAGCTTGCGTTCCAGGGCATCGGGCACCAGGATGTCGTGGCCGCGGCCGATGAAGACCTGACGGATGACCGGCTCTTTTTCGCGCACGGTGGGCGACATGGGCATGTCGCGGTCCACCGGCACGTCACGCCAGCCCAGCAGCACCTGACCTTCGGCCTTGATGGCGCGCTCGAGCTCTTGCTCGCAAGCCTGACGGGAAGCGCTTTCCTTGGGCAGGAAGATCATGCCGACGCCGTATTCACCGGGCGGAGGCAACTCGACACCCTGCTTGGCCATTTCGGCGCGGTAGAACTCGTCGGGGATCTGGATCAGCAGACCCGCACCGTCACCCATCAGCGGGTCGGCACCGACGGCGCCACGGTGGTCGATGTTTTCCAGGATCTTCAGACCCTGCTGCACGATGTGGTGCGCCTTGTGGCCCTTGATGTGAGCGACGAAGCCCACGCCGCACGCATCGTGCTCGGCGTTGGCGTACATGCCCAGTTCGGCTGCGGCTTTGATTTCCTGTGCAGTGGCCACGGAGGTGACGGCTGCGTCAGACGCGGAGGGGATGGGGAACGAGGTTCCCGAAGTCGCCTGGGTCATGGGGGGCGCTCCAGAGTAAGTGTGGGAAAACAACACGGTGAGCGGCGAGGATACTCTCGTTCTCCCGGGGTTTCAAGCACTAATTAATAGGGTCAGAACCCAATAAATAACAAGCACCAGCTTGGTGCGGTCATAAATAGGGTCAGATCATGGGGCCGGGCCAGCGGTCACCTTGCGAGGCCGCCCACGCGGCCGCGGCGTCAGGCGCCGACCCACAGCCGCCTCCAGTGCTGGCAAGGCCGCATCCGGCATCAAGGCCCAACCTTTGTGCATGGCTTCCGACATGCGCCGTGCGAGTGGCACCGAAAGCCCCTCCTCCAGCCTGCTGCGCCAAGCCGCCTCACGCTCGAAAGGCGTGTTGCCCAACGACCAGAACACCCGGTGATCACTGACCAAGGGGTCGGAGCCGCGCCCCAGGTGGTGGCGCGCGCTGGACCAGGCATCGTCCAGAACGGGCGAGAGACCCCCGGCGCGCTGCCCGTGCGTCTCGACCCACACCATCGCATCAAGCAAGTAACGCGCCGGGTCGACGATCGTGGCACGGTAGCGCCCCGCCCATAAGCCCCCTTGCCGACCATGCCGACGGTTGAACGCACTCACATAGCGGCGCCCCACCGCCTGCATGAACAGACTCAAAGAAGCATCTTGCTCAGGGGTCAGCAGCAGGTGAAAATGATCGGCGGCCAGGCAATAGGCATGAATGCTGACCTGATGCGCCCTGGCCGCCTCACGCCAGGTTTGCAACAGCAAGGCCCGATCGGCGTCGTCGCGGGCCAAAAGTTGGCCGTCGTGCACCCGCTGCACGACGAGATGAGGCCAATGAGCCACCTCCAACCGGGGCAATCGGGCCATGGTGTTGATCCTCGCAATCTGATGTGCACCGATTATGAGTCGCCCCATGGGGACCCCAAACCGCGACACACCTCAAGTCGGCGGACCACTGACCGATAAACCCGTCATCGGGATCTGCCGATACAGGAATGCCCTCACCGATCGTTTTGCCGACGCACGCACGCCGACAGAACGGTTAGGATGCCAAGCAACACTCGCGCGTGCTCCCCCACCATGATCGTTCTCGTAGGTTACCTGCTCTGCCTCGGTTGCATTTTTGGCGCTTTCATCATCCACGGCGGCAACATTTCCGTGATCCTACATGCCATGCCCACCGAAATGATGGCCATCGGCGGCGGGGCCATTGGCGCTTTTCTGGTCAACAACCAGCCCAAGGTCGTGAAGGCCGTGTTGGCCAACTTTGGACCACTGTTCAAGGGCTCGAAGTACACCAAGGCGCGCTACATGGAACTCATGGCCATGCTATATGAGATCTTGCAGAAGGTCCGAAAAGAGGGCCTGATGTCCATCGAAAAAGACGTGGACGACCCTGACAACTCGCCGCTCTTCAAAAAATACCCCATCGTGGGCGCCGACCATCATGTCGTCGAGTTCATCACCGATTACCTGCGCATGATGGTCTCGGGCAACCTCAACTCGCACGAGATCGAGGCCCTGATGGACAACGAAATCGAAACCCACCACAACGAAGGCCATCAACCGGTGGCAGCCATTGCCCGACTGGCTGGCGCTCTGCCGGCCTTCGGCATCGTGGCCGCGGTGCTGGGCGTGGTCAACACCATGGGTTCGGTGGGCCAGCCTCCAGCGGTGCTGGGCGGCATGATTGGCTCGGCGCTGGTCGGCACGTTCCTGGGTATTTTGCTGGCCTACGGCGTGGTGGAACCCTTGGGGGGGCTGATGGAGCAGAAGCTCGACGAGGGCACCAAGGAATTTCAGGTGATCAAAACCGTGCTGCTGGCCAGCATGCAGGGCTATGCGCCCCAGGTGGCCATCGAATTCGGTCGCAAGGTGCTGTTTTCGACCGAACGCCCGACCTTCGCCGAACTCGAAGCTCACGTGAAGAAGAAGTAAGTCATGGCCGGAGATTCGAAGAAGGTCCAGCCGATCATCATCAAGCGCATCAAGAAGGGCGGCCATGCCGCTCACGGGGGTGCGTGGAAGATTGCTTACGCCGACTTCGTGACGGCCATGATGGCCTTCTTCCTGCTGATGTGGCTGCTGGGCTCGACGACGGAAGGTGACCGCAAGGGCATTGCCGACTATTTCAACAACCCGGTCAAGGTGTCGATGATGGGCGGCTCGGGTGCGGGCGATGCCACCTCCATCATCAAGGGCGGTGGCAACAGCCTGACCGAAACCACAGGGCAGCAAAACAAGGGGCGCTCGGAAACCGTTGACGAAAAACTGCGCCACAAGGCCTTGAAGGCTGAAATGATGCGCCAGGAACAAGCCCGCCTGAACGCCCTCAAGGCCAAGGTGCAGGAAGTGATCGCCAACGACAATCGGCTGTCCAAGTATCAATCGCAGTTGCGTCTGGATCTGACTGCCGAAGGCTTGCGCATCCAGATCGTGGACGATCAGAACCGGCCCATGTTCGCCAGCGGCTCGGAAACGGTGGAAGGGTACATGCGCGATGTGCTCCGTGCCATTGGCTATGTGCTGGCCGACGTGCCCAATCGTCTGACCATCGAAGGACACACGGACGCCAAGCCTTTCGTTGGCGGCGAGGCCGGCTACAGCAATTGGGAGTTGTCGGCGGACCGTGCCAATGCCTCTCGGCGGGAATTGATTGCAGGCGGACTCAAGGGAGAGAACGTGCTGCGGGTACAAGGTCTGGCCGCCAGCATGCTGTTCGATGCGCAGAACCCAGAGAGCCCGCTGAACCGGCGCATCAGCATCATCGTGATGAACCGTGAGGCGGAAGAGCGCTTCTACGAAGCCGCGCGCACGGCCTCCGGCACCTCTTCAAACGCCGAAGACGAGACAGAAGCCACACCTGAAGGGTCACTCCCACCCGGCACAGGTGCGCCAAACCGATAAACTCCTCCACCGAAGGCATCCACAGAGAGATGCCGGCTTTTAGGACACAAGGACGAGCCATGAGCAACCCCGCCGATTTCAAGTTTCTGATCGTGGACGATTTTTCGACCATGCGCCGCATCGTCCGCGGCCTGCTCAAGGAAAGCGGCTACGTCAATGCCGACGAGGCGGAAGACGGCGTGGTGGCCCTGAACATGCTGAAGAACGGTAAGTTCGACTTCGTGGTCAGTGACATCAACATGCCCAACATGAACGGCTTTGAATTGCTCAAGGCCATCAAGGCGGATGACGCGCTCAAGCACATCCCGGTGCTGATGGTGACCGCCGAGGCGCGCAAGGAAGACATCGTGCTGGCCGCCCAAACGGGGGCCGCTGGTTACATCGTCAAGCCTTTCACCAAAGCGACGCTGGAAGAGAAAGTTCAGAAAATCCTGCAAAAGCTGGCCACCACGGCTTGAGGGAGCGCCACGTGCAGAAAATCGACTTGCCTGACAACATGACGATGCCCGCGGCATCGCCCGAGATCTTTCAGCAACTGGGCACGCTGACACGACAGTTGCATGACACGCTGAACATGCTCGGCGTGCTGCCCAATCTGAAGCACACGGTGGACAACCTGCCGGATGCCCGCAGCCGCCTGAACTACATCGCCTCCAAGACGGCGGATGCCGCCGAGAAGGTGTTGAATCTGGTGGACACGGCCAAAGCCGATCAGGAGCACATTGCTCAGGAAACGCGCAAGCTGGCCCAACTGATCACCGCCGATCCGGTGAAGGCCGTGGCCAGTGGCGCGGTGTTCAACTTCGTGCAGGACGTGGAGGCCACGACCCGCCGGGTGGATGCACACCTGACCGACATCATGATGGCGCAGGACTTCCATGACCTGACCGGTCAGGTGGTGGCCAAGGTCGTGAATCTGGCCAATGACCTGGAAACGCAACTGGTGAAGCTGCTGGTACAGGCGGCCCCGCCGGAGCAGGCACACAAGGTAGAAGCGGCGCTGACACACAATCAGGATGCGGGCGCTGGCGAACCTCGTCTGGATGGCCCGGTGGTCAATGCCGAAGGTCGCACCGACGTGGTGGCCAATCAGAGCGAGGTCGATGACCTGCTGGCCAGCCTGGGCTTCTGACGCCCATGGCGACGCCACATCAGTGGCAGTCGCCCATGGCTTCTCGCACCGCCGTGACCTGACGGCGTGAGACCGAGAGCCAGACCTGGGTGGGCATGATCTGCACAGCCCAGGTCTCGCCCCCCTCCTCATCGTCCGCCCGACGCTCCAGCGCCTTCATGGCCCGGCGCGCGACCAGCGCATTGCGGTGCACTCGGATGAAGCGCGTGCCCACACGGGCTTCCAGCTCGGTCAGGGATTCGCTCACGGGATGCACTTCATGGGCTGTGTGCAAGGTGACGGCCTTCTGTTCGGCCTTGAAATACAGCACGTCGGCCACGGGGATGCGCAACATGCGGCCCCGATCGTGCACCACGATCACGTCCGCATCCAGCGCCTGCAAGCGGGGTTGGGCCAGACGCCAACGCTGTACCCGACCCAGGCAAGTCTGCAGACGCTCGGCACGCACAGGCTTGGTCAGGTAATCCAGCGCCGCCACATCAAAGGCCCGAACCGCGTGTTCGGCATGCGCGGTCACGAACACAATGGCCGGCGGATCGCGCAGTTCGCGCAACCGCGCCGCCAGCACCATGCCATCCAGCCCAGGCATCTGGATGTCTAGCAAGATCATGTCGGGCCCTTGCCCGATGGCGTCCTGTTCGCGCAACCACAGCAAGGCAGCCACCGACTCGCCAAACTCCCCCACCACCTCGCAGCCGGGCTGCACCTGGGCCAGCAGGGTGCGCAGCCGCAGGCGGGCCAAGGGCTCGTCATCGATCAAGGCCACGGTCAATCGGGTCATGCCTGCACCTCGGTGGAGATGGGCACCTTCAGGCGCACCTCGTAATAGGGTGATGCACCCACCGTCTCGGGAGGCTTCAAGCCCGCGGCAAACTCAGCCTGAACGTCGTGCATCAACTGCAGTCGCTGGCGCACATTGCGCAAAGCCATGCCGTGGCCGGGCGCAAAAGGCAAAGCACCTTGCTGAGGTACGCTGTTGCGCACCGTGAGCACCATGTGGCCAGCTTGCACCTCGGTGTGGACCGCGATCCACCCACCCTCGGCACACGGCTCCACCCCGTGTCTCACGGCATTCTCGACCAGGGGCTGCAGGATCAGTGGCGGCAAGGGAGCCGAGGCGGCAGCCGGATCCAGTTGCCAACGCACGTGCATGCGGTCACCAAAACGCAACTGCTCGATGTCCAGATAGCGACGCGACAGCGCGACCTCGTCGGCAAGGGTGGTGCGCCCATGCGGCGCAGACAGGGCTTGGCGAAACAGCTCGGACAGATCCTCCAGCACGCGCTCAGCACGGGGTGGGTCAACCTGCACAAGGGCAATGGCCGTGTTGAGGGTGTTGAACAGAAAGTGCGGACGAATGCGGGCTTGCAACTCCGCCAAACGCGCAGCTGCATGCGCTGGCAACACGCTGCGGGCGCGGTGCCTGAGCCAGGCCAGGCACAGCGCGCCCATGAGTCCTCCCGTTACGGCGGCAGGCACTTGAGGCCATCCCCAGGGAATCGGCACATCGGTCAGCACCTGCGTCAACCAGGCCAGCTCCCACTGTGCCAGCAGCGCCACTGCCGCCCCCAAGCCCGCAGCGAACAGCCATTGCACCCGATCCTGGACACGCTGCAATGGACGGCGGGCCGCGCAGGCCAACACCAACCAGAGCAAACTGGCCGGCAAGGTGGCCACGGTGGTTTGAGACCATCGATTGAAAGCCTCCAGCGCATCGGGCGCCTGAAAGGCCGACGCCAACAGCATGACGACCTGCACGCTCAGCACCACGCGCAGCACCACACCGACGTGGCAAACGTCGAAGAGTTCAGGGGGTTCGTACCTCGCGCTGGCGCCCGAGGCCACAGGCTCATTAAAATCCATGGTTTGCACATTCTGCGCCAAGCGCGCGCTGCCGGATCCCCCCATGAGCACGAACCAACTCGACAAGAAGTCCCAGGCCTGGTCGGCCCTGTTTTCCGAGCCGATGAGCGAGCTGGTCAAGCGCTACACCGCCAGCGTGTTTTTCGACAAGCGCCTGTGGGCCGCCGACATCCAGGGCTCGCTGGCCCACGCCGAAATGCTGCAGGCCCAGGGCCTGATTTCGGCCGATGACCTGGCCGCCATCCAGAAGGGCATGGCCCAGATCCGCGCCGAGATCGAAGCCGGCACCTTCGAGTGGAAGCTCGACCTGGAAGACGTGCACCTGAACATCGAAGCCCGCCTGACCCAGCTGGTGGGCGACGCCGGCAAGCGCCTGCACACGGGCCGTTCGCGCAACGACCAGGTCGCCACCGACGTGCGCCTGTGGCTGCGTGGCGAGATCGACGAGATCGGCGTGCTGTTGACGGAGCTGCAAAAGGCCCTGGTAGACGTGGCCGAGCAAAACGCCGACGTGATCCTGCCCGGCTTCACCCACCTGCAAGTGGCCCAGCCTGTGGCCTTCGGCCATCACCTGCTGGCCTATGTGGAGATGTTCGCCCGTGACGCCGAGCGCATGATCGACCTGCGCAAGCGCGTCAACCGCCTGCCGCTGGGCTCGGCCGCGCTGGCGGGCACCAGCTACCCGCTCGACCGCGAGCGCGTGGCCCGCACCCTGGGCTTCGAAGCCGTGTGTCAGAACAGCCTGGACGGCGTGTCTGACCGTGACTTCGCCATTGAATTCACCGCCGCCGCCTCGCTGCTGATGGTGCACGTCTCGCGCCTGAGCGAAGAGCTGATCCTGTGGATGAGCCAGTCGTTTGGCTTCATCGACCTGGCCGACCGCTTCTGCACCGGCTCGTCGATCATGCCGCAGAAGAAGAACCCTGACGTGCCCGAACTGGCGCGTGGCAAGACCGGTCGTGTGGTCGGCCACCTGATGGGCCTGATCACCCTGATGAAGGGCCAGCCCCTGGCCTACAACAAGGACAACCAGGAAGACAAGGAACCGCTGTTCGACACGGTGGACACCTTGAAGGACACCCTGCGCATCTTCGCCGAGATGGCCGCGGGCATCACCGTCAAGCCCGAAGCGATGGAACGTGCCGCCAAGAAAGGCTACGCCACCGCCACCGACCTGGCCGACTACCTGGTCAAGAAGGGCCTGCCCTTCCGCGATGCGCACGAAGTCGTCGCCCATGCGGTGAAGGACGCGATTGCCGCCGGCGTGGACCTGTCGGAACTGCCCCTGGACAAGCTCAAGGCCTACAACCCGGCCATCGAGCAGGATGTGTACGAGGTGCTGAGCCTGCGTGGTTCGCTGAACGCCCGCAACATCCTGGGCGGCACGGCGCCTGAGCAGGTGCGCGCCCAGGTGGCCCGCCACCGCGCCCGCCTCGCCTGATCGAGAGATCCATCACGGGCGATACCGACTCCCGCATACGGGGAGTGGGTATCGCCTGATTTCATTGAGCCATCTCAAAACCATGGTGGCGCCACACCACTACCCTCGCCCACCATGGCGATGGCCGCTGTTGGCCCGACGATCGCTGTCAACAATGCTGTAAGGAAGCCACCGATGTCGAGTTTCACCTGGTCCCCTGAAATGTCGCTGGACATGCCCGCGCTGGACGCCCTGCACACAGAGTGCACGGATCTGATCGCTGCCGTTCTGGACGCCTGCGACAACACGGTGTTGGCGGCATGGGACCGTCTCGTCGCCCACACCGCAGAGCACTTCGGGCAAGAGGATCGCTGGATGCAGGCCACCGGCTTTGCGCCGAACAACTGCCACAGCTCGCAACACGCGACGGTGTTGCAAATCATGCGAGAAGGGGCCGAGAAAGGCGCCCAAGGCGACCTGGGCATCGTGCGCCAGATGGCGCATGAGTTGACGGTGTGGCTACCGCACCATATCGACGCCATGGATGCCGGCTTGGCCCAGCACCTCAGCGAGGTGGGCTACGACACGGCCACAGGCCACATCAGCAAGCCAGAGATGCTGCCCCAGAACATCGTGAGCAGCTGCAGCGTCGAGCCTTGCGGCGAACACCACTGAGCCGCGAGCCAAGCCCTGCCCCTTTCACGCCCGCGCAGGCCTGCCCTGAAAAGGCCCTGACACGGAACTCAGGCTGACAACTGTGCGCGACGTTCGCGCACGGCCTGCTCAATCCCCTCGGCATCCAGCCCGCACAGCGCGAGCAACTTGGCCGGGTCGCCGTGCTCGACGAACTCGTCGGGCAGACCCAGCATCATCAAGGGCGTGTTCACGCCAGCTGCCGACAAGGCCTCGGCGACCGCGCTGCCCGCGCCCCCTTGGACACAGCCTTCTTCCACCGTCACCAGCAGGTCGTGGCTGCCCGCCATCTCCAGCAACAGCGCGGTGTCGAGGGGCTTGACGAAGCGCATGTTGACCACGGTGGCGTCCAGCGCCTCGCCGGCCTGCAGAGCGGGGTACAGCAAGGTGCCAAAGGCCAGGATGGCCACGCGCTTGCCGGCCGCAGGCGCATGCACCTGACGACGCACCTCGGCCTTGCCCCAGGGCAGCGGTGTGAGGTCGTTGGGCACCGGCACGCCGGCACCGGCACCACGCGGGTAGCGCACGCACACCGGGTGGTTTTGCGCGTGCGCCGCGCTCAGAGCCTGACGGCACTCGGCCTCGTCGGCGGGCGCGATCATGCTCATGTTGGGAATGCAGCGCACGAAGGCGATGTCGAAGGCGCCCATGTGGGTGGCGCCGTCGGCCCCGACGATGCCAGCACGGTCCAGCGCGAACACCATGGGCAGGTTCTGCAGCGCCACGTCGTGGATCATCTGGTCGTAGCCGCGCTGCAGGAAGGTCGAGTAGATCGCCACCACAGGCTTGAGCCCTTCACAGGCCAGACCCGCGGCAAAAGTGACCGCGTGCTGCTCGGCAATGCCCACGTCGAAGTACCGCGAAGGAAACTTCTTGTGGAACTCGACCATGCCCGAGCCCTCTCGCATGGCCGGCGTGATGGCCACCAGGCGCGGATCGTGTGCCGCCATGTCACACAGCCACTGCCCGAACACCTGCGTGAACGTGGGCTTGGGCGGCGTGACGGGGGTGGCTTTCACGAGGCCTACCGCCGGGTCGAACTTGCCGGGACCGTGGTAGGCAATCGGATCGGCCTCGGCAAGTTTGTAGCCATAACCCTTCTTGGTGACCACATGCAGGAACTGAGGGCCACCGCGGTCGCGCAGGTTCTCCAGTGTCGGGATCAGCGAATCCAAGTCATGCCCATCAATGGGGCCGACGTAGTTGAAGCCGAACTCCTCGAAGATGGTGGCGGGCACCACCATGCCCTTGGCGTGCACTTCCAGCTTCTTGGCCAGCTCGAACAGCGGCGGCGCGTGGCGCAGCACCTCTTTGGCGCTTTCGCGGGCGGCGGCGTAAAAGCGCCCGGACATCAGGCGGGCCAGGTGGCGGTTGAGCGCACCCACCGGCGGCGAAATCGACATGTCGTTGTCGTTGAGCACCACCAGCATGTCGGGCATCTTGCCGTCGTGCGGCACGCCCGCGTTGTTCATGGCCTCGAAGGCCATGCCGGCGGTCATCGCACCGTCGCCGATGATGGCGACGGACTTGCGCTTTTCACCCTTGAGTTGCGCGCCCAGGGCCATGCCCAGCGCCGCCGAGATCGAGGTGGACGAGTGGGCCGTACCGAAGGTGTCGTACACGCTCTCGTCGCGACGCGGGAAGCCGCTCATGCCACCGTACTGGCGCAAGGACGGCATGCGGTCACGGCGACCGGTGAGGATCTTGTGCGGATAGGTCTGGTGCCCCACGTCCCACACCAGGCGGTCATCGGGTGTGTGGAACACGTAATGCAGCGCGATGGTGAGCTCGACCGTGCCCAGGTTGGACGACAGGTGGCCACCCGTGCGAGAGACGCTGTGGAGCAGAAAGTCCCTCAGTTCGTGGGCCAGTTGCTTGAGCTCGGAACGAGACAGGTGCCGGATGTCGGCGGGCTGGTCGATCCTGGACAGCAGGGGGTAGCTCATGGTGTGCACATCCTCGGGGGATTGTTCGGTGTGTGTCAGTGGTCGCGATGGACGATGCGCTCGGCAAGGTCACGCAGCGTGGCCGTGGCGGTGTCGCCCAGCCCACTGCGCTGGAGCGCTGCCCTGGCTTCGCTCAGCAAGGCGCCAGCTTCTTGGCGCGCGCCTTCCAGACCGAGCAAACTGACATAGGTCGGCTTGTTGGCATCGGCATCCTTGCCCGCCGTCTTGCCCAGGGTCTCCGAGCCCTGGGTCTCGTCCAGCACGTCGTCTACGATCTGGAAGGCCAGACCGATGGCGTGCCCGTAGTCCGTCAACGCCTGCCAAGTAGGGCTGTCCGCCGCCACGCCGCCACAGGCCGCCCCCATCTGCACGCTGGCCCGCAACAAGGCGCCGGTCTTGCGCTGATGCATGTCGCGCAAGGTGGCCTCGTCCAGCGACTGACCGACATTGGCCAGGTCGATCGCCTGGCCGCCGGCCATGCCGGACTGCCCCGAAGCGCGGGCCAGCAGGCGCACCAAGCGGGCTTGCAGCGCTGGGGACACGCCAGCGCCCTCTCCTTCATCGGGCGTCAAGACTTCGAAGGCCAAGGCCTGCATGGCATCGCCGGCCAACATGGCCTGTGCCTCGCCATACTTCACGTGCACGGTCGGTTTGCCACGACGGAGCACGTCGTTGTCCATGCAGGGCATGTCGTCGTGCACCAGCGAGTAGGCGTGGATCAACTCGACCGCCGCGGCCGCGCGCAAGGCGGCTTCGCCTCCCCCCACGTCCGCCGATGCACCGGTGGCCTCGGCCGCAGCTTGCACCAGCAGGGCACGCAAGCGCTTGCCGCCATCGAGCACACCGTAACGCATGGCCTCACCCAGACCTGCAGGCGCCGACGCAGGCACCCACTCCGACAAGGCCGCCTCGACACGGACCAGCACGGCGTCCGACCACGACTGGAAATCCATCGGGGTCATGCCGCGTTCCAGGACTTGAGTTGACCGTCTTCCAACACCTTGACCTGCTCCTCCACCGCCTGCAGGCGGCCACGGCAGAACTTCAACAGCTCGGCACCACGCTGGTAGCTGCTCAACAACTGCTCCAGCGGCAAAGCCCCCGACTCCATCTGGTCCACGAGTTGCTCCAGTTCGGCCAGAGCGGCTTCGTAGGAGGGTGGCAGGGATGGCGCCGCCGCGGCGGTGCTGGATGTCGAAGAAGATCTGGCCATGAACTTGCCTGTGGGTGCCGGTTAGGGGCAAACGCGTATTCTATTTCGGACGTGCGGATCCGCTCCGCCAATCCTGCACAGGACCTCAGGCCTTTGCCCACACATCGGGGGGCCACACGCGCGCGCCAGAGATCTACACGGTGTTTGACCTCCCTCAGGGTGCGGGCATTGCACGCCGCCCCCGGAAAACCCCCTAACGGGTACAATCGCCCCCTCCCCGATACCCGACCTGTTGTCCTGCCAACGCCGTTGCCAGCAGGACCAGCTTCATTTTGGCTGACAGGACGGCCTCGCGGACCTTTCGCCCCCTGGCCTTGCCAGGGATGTTTCAAGCCTCGGATCGCCTTTGTTTGCCGGCACCGAGGTGGGTTGACATTGGTTTTTGGAGATCCTGGGGATCATGTCTGACCTGAGTCCTGCGCTCAACGCCCTTCACCGCAGCCGCACGCAGCTGCCCGTGTCCGTCTATTTCGACGAATCACTGTACAAGGAGGAGCTTGCACGCATCTTTCAGTCCGGTCCTCGCTACCTGGGCCACGCCTTGAGCGTGCCCGAGGTGGGCGACTACTATGCACTGGCTCAGGAAGGCGAAGGCCGCGCGCTCGTGCGCACACCCGATGGCATCGAGTTGATCTCCAATGTGTGCCGCCACCGCCAGGCCGTCATGCTCAAGGGCCGCGGCAACAGCCGGCACAACATCGTGTGTCCGCTGCACCGCTGGACCTACAGCCACAAGGGCGAGCTGATCGGGGCCCCGCACTTCGACCACGATCCCTGCCTGAACCTGAACAACTACAAGGTTCGTAACTGGAACGGCCTGCTGTTCGAGGACAACGGCCGCGACATCGCCGCCGACCTCGCCGGCATCGATGCCCGCTTCAAGCCCGGTGGCGATCTGGACTTCAGTGGCTTCGTGCTCGACCGCGTCGAGCTGCACGAGTGCAACTACAACTGGAAGACCTTCATCGAGGTCTATCTGGAGGACTACCACGTCGGCCCCTTCCACCCCGGACTGGGCAACTTCGTGACCTGTGACGACCTGCGCTGGGACATGGCCAAGGAGTACTCGGTGCAAACCGTGGGCGTGGCCAGCACCTTCGACAAGCCGGGCTCGGACGTCTACAAGAAGTGGCACGACGTGGTCATGCGCTACCGCAACGGCGAAAAGCCCACGCAAGGCGCCGTGTGGCTGACCTACTACCCCACGATGATGGTGGAGTGGTATCCGCACGTGCTGGTCGTGTCGAACATGTACCCGCAAGGCCCGCAAAAAACCCTCAACGTGGTTGAGTTCTACTACCCCGAAGAGATCGCAGCCTTCGAGCGCGAGTTCGTCGAAGCCCAGCAGGCCGCCTACATGGAGACCTGCATCGAGGACGACGAGATCGCCGAGCGCATGGACGCCGGCCGCAAGGCCCTGATGGAGCGCGGCGACAACGAAGTCGGGCCGTACCAGAGCCCGATGGAAGACGGCATGCAGCACTTCCACGAGTGGTACCGCCGCGCGATGGACTTCAAGGACTGAAGCCTACTGTACTGACCCAAGCCGCCTCCGGGCGGCTTTTTCCTGCCTTCCGATGTCCTCACGCGCCTCCCCCTATGTCCAGATGGTTCTGGCCACCCTGCTGTTCGCTGGCATGGGGGTGTGCGTGAAGTTTGCCTCTCACGACTTCGGCACCGCCGCCGTCGTGAGCGCACGCGGCACGGTGGGTGCCGTGATCATGCTGATCGTGGCACGGGCCACCGCCACGAGCCTGTACACCCGCGTGCCCGTGCTGCATGTCAAGCGCGGCCTCGCCGGCGTGTTCGCCCTGTCCATGTGGTTCTACAGCATGGCGCATCTGCCGTTGGCCACCTCGGTCACGCTGAACTACATGTCCTCGGTGTGGATGGCCGTCTTCCTGCTGCTACAGGCCGCTCTGCTGGATGGGCCACGGGTCGATCGACGCCTGATCGTGGCCATCGCGGTGGGTTTCGCGGGCGTGGCCCTGGTGCTGCATCCCACCTTGAACCAAGACCAGATCTGGGCAGGCCTCATTGGGCTGACCTCAGGCATGTTGTCGGCCATGGCCTACCTCCAGGTCACCGCCTTGGGTCGCGCTGGCGAGCCGGAGGTTCGCGTGGTCTTCTACTTCTCCCTGATGGGCTCCGTGCTGGGGGCCTTGTTCTGGCTGCTGCCCGGGCAGCTCAATCCAACCCCCGTGGCCGACATCCCTCTGCGCTCTTGGCTGGCCCTGTTCGGTGTGGGCGCCTTCGCCACCATCGCCCAGTTGCTGATGACACGCGCCTATGCACAGGGCAGTACCCTGGTCAACGCCAATTTGCAGTACCTGGGCATCGTGCACGCAGGCCTGCTGGGCACGGTGCTGTTTGGCGAAACCCTGGGGCTGGACGCGCTGCTGGGTATGGCGCTCATCGTGGGGTCGGGCATGGTCGCCGCACGGCTCAAGCCGGCCACCAAGCCCGCCACGGCATCATCCGTCGCCCACACGGCGGACAAGCCTTGAACCGCGGAGGGCCGCAACCCTCCCCGGACTTCTGCCCCAGTGGACTCTCAACGCATGACGCGTCGCACCACAGCAGCGCGCTCAGCGCTCCTCGTGGCCGGGGAGCACTTCTGACGCCAGATCCGCATGGGGCGCCACGTCGTGGGCATGCCCCGCATGCTCATGCTCATGCGCGCCGTGAAGGATGCTGACGATGCCCCCAATCAACAACAAGCCCGCGCCCATCCACACGATCTGCATGATGGTGTCCCGCCCGCTCAAACGCTTTTGCAACTGCGGGATCAGGTCCGCCACGGCCACATACACGAAACTGCTGGCCGCCACCACCATCATGTAGGGCAGGTATTCCTGCCACGGGCCGATCAGGAAATAACCCAACACCCCACCGACCACAGCGGCGAGGCCGGACAAGGCGTTGTAGGCGAGTGCCCGCATCCGCGAGAACCCAGCGTTGATCAACACGATGTAGTCCCCCACCTCCTGCGGGATCTCATGCGCGATGATGGCCAGAGCGGTGACGATGCCCAGGTTCGGATCGGCCAAAAAGGCCGCTGCGATCAGAACCCCGTCGCAGAAATTGTGGATGCTGTCGCCCACCAGCACACTCCAGCCACCGCGCCCGGCCTGCTCGGCATCGAAGCCGTGGTGGTGGTCGTGGTGATCATGCTCGTGGTGATGCCCGTGCCGGTACAACTCGGCCTTCTCCAGCAGGAAAAAGAACAGCAAGCCGCCCAACAAAGTGAGAAACAAGGCCTGCGGAGGCTCACCGGAACCGAAGGCCTCAGGCAGCACGTGCAACAAGGCCGTTCCCAACAACACCCCGGTTGACAGGCTCACCAGGTGACGAACGATCAAACCCAGCAAAGGCGCCGACAGGGCCGCGGCCAGCAGCACCGAAATCAGACCACCCAAGAACGTGGCAGCCACGATGAAAATCAAAGTCATCGAGACATCTTAGCAATGCTGTCAACAGGCTTTGATGCACTGCAGCGATCCACACGGCAAAGCAGCGACAATATCGCTCATGGACAAGATGCTAACCGCCAAGACAAGCAAGAGCCCCGCCACGAGTCTGGAGCAAAGCCGCTACCCCGACCTGTTGGCCGCCATTGACATGGGATCCAACAGCTTTCGGCTGGAGATCGGGCAGATCGCCAAGGGGCGCTACAAACGCATCGAGTACCTCAAGGAGACGGTACGCCTCGGTGGCGGACTGGACAGCCATGGCATGCTGACCGAAGAAGCGACCCAACGTGGCTTGGCTTGCCTGGCAGGTTTTGCCCAGCGACTCAAGGGCTTCGCTCCCTGGCAAGTGCGTGCAGTGGCCACCCAAACCCTGCGCGAAGCCCGCAACCGCGACGCTTTCCTCCAGCGCGCTGACCGTGTGTTGGGGCACCGCATTGAAGTGATCGCCGGCCGCGAAGAAGCCCGCCTGATTTACCTGGGCGTGTCCCGGCTGCAACCCAGCGAGTTGCCGCGCCTGGTCATCGACATCGGTGGACGCTCCACCGAGATGATCCTGGGACACGGCCGCACCCCGATTCGCAAGGAGTCGTTCGGCATTGGCAGCGTGAGCCTGTCGATGCAGCATTTTCCACAAGGACAATACACCGCCGACAATTTCCGCGCAGCTCAGATCGCAGCAGGCGCGGAGTTGGAAGAAGCGCTCACCCTGTTCGAGCGTCATCAATGGCAAGAAGCCCTGGGCTCGTCTGGCACCGTGGGCGCCGTGTCTCAGATTCTGGCTGCCAATGGCATCACCGACGGCAGCATCACCCCCGAGGGGCTGCGGTGGTGTATCGAGCGCTGCATTGAGGCAGGCTCGGCCGAGCTGCTCGCCCTGCCCGGCCTCAAAGCCGAGCGCAAGCCCGTGCTGGCGGGTGGCCTGTGCATCCTCTACACCCTGGCCTCGCACTTCGACATCGAAGCACTGAAGCCCGCCAAAGGGGCATTGCGACAGGGCGTGATCTTCGACCTGGAAGAGCGGGTCGAGGCAGCACGCAACCATCGCCTGCTCGATCCGCGCGACACCTCGGTGCGTGAATTGCAACAGCGTTTCCGTGTCGATGCGACGCAAGCGCAGCGCGTTCGCCTGCGCGCCCTTGCCTTGTGGCAGGAACTGGCCGAACCCCAAGCCAACCCGGATGGCGAACATGCCCGCGAACTGGGTTGGGCCAGCGCCCTGCACGAAATCGGCATGATGGTCTCGCATCACGATCATCACCGCCACAGCGCCTACCTGCTGGGCCATGTGGACGCGTCGAGCTTCTCACAGTCACAACTGCGGCGCCTGGCCACGCTGGTGCTGGGACAGCGCGGTGAACTGATCAAGCTGGTGGAACATTTCCATGACCAGGCACTGATGTCTCAGGTGCTGTGCCTGCGCCTGGCCATCATCCTGCATCACGCCCGCGTCGATCTGCCCCACCGCGTGGTCAGCCTGCAGCGCAGCCGCGGCAAGATCAAGCTGGCGCTGAACAGGCGCTGGGCTGCGCAGCATCCTCGTACCCTGCACTTGCTGGACGAAGAGGCCCGGCGCTGGAGCGCCCAAGGGCGCCGTTCACTGGAGTTGTCGCTGGTGGCCTGACCTAAAGGCGTGCTTCAGCGCCAGATGGCCCAGGCAATGCCCAGCAAGGCCAATACCCACCCGGATGCGGCCAATGGCAAGAGCCAGCGTTTTGCACCGCTAACGCCACCGTCGGCCAACGCGGAGCGCCCTTCCTGCGGCACATCGGGGGCATCGGCACCTTCGATCCATTCACGCAAAGCTTGCGACAAGCGACGGGCCGAGCGGATGCGCTGATCGCGTTCGCGGTGCATGGCTTGGGCAACGATTTCGGAAAGGGCGCGAGGCACCTCGGGGTTGACCTCATGCGCCAAAGGCACCGGCTGGCGCAGGACCGCTTCGGCGATTTCCTCCAGGCTGTTGCCTGCAAAGGGGCGCTGCCCGGTCAGCAACTCGTACAGCACCACGCCCAGGGCATACACGTCGACGCGGCGGTCCACCGGCAAGCGGCGCACCTGTTCTGGCGACATGTAATAGGGCGAACCACCCACCAACTCATGGAAACGGCTTTGCGGGTCGTCGCGCTGCGCCAGAGATTCGGCCTGCCGAATGCGGGCAATGCCAAAGTCGAGCACGCGGGGCTGGGTGCGCCCCGTCATGAAAATGTTGGCCGGCTTGATGTCGCGATGGATGACGCCTTTGTGATGCGCGTAAGACAGGGCATCGGCCACGCGCCGCACGATCAAGGCCGCCTGCGAAGGCGTCGGGCGCCAGCCCTGTGCCAGCAATTGCCGCAAGTCCTTGCCGCGCAGCAACTCCATCGCGATGTAAGGCCCCTGCTCGCTGGTGCCGGCGTCGTACACCGTCACGATCTGCGGGTGACTGAGTCCCCCCGCAGCCCGCGCCTCGTTGAGGAACAGCGCGTTGAAGCGCTCGGGATCCGTCATGGACGGGTCCACATGCAAGGTCTTGATGGCCACAGCCCGCGACAACAGCGGATCGTGCGCTGCATAAACCGTGCCCAAACCACCTTCGCCCAGTGTGTACTTGAGCGCGTACCGCGAGATGTTCCCGATGGTCGGCAAGCTTTCCAGCCGCCCTCGACGCACCTCGGCAGCGGCCTCGTCGGCATCAGGGAACGGACGGGTCAGGATGACCGTATCCTGGTTGTCTGGCACCAGGCGGTCAACGTCCACCTGGTTGGGCAGGGTGTCAGCCAAAGAGGGGGCGGGCCGCTGCGTCACGGATCGGAGCCCTCCTGCGTGCTTCAGCGCGATGCCGGCCGAGCGGCCTTGACTTCATCCGGGCGCAACTGGGGCGCCAGGTGGTCGAGCACGCCATTGACGTACTTGTGGCCATCGGTGCCGCCGAAGCTCTTGGCCAGCTCCACCGCCTCGTTGATCGCGACCTTGTAGGGCACGTCCAGACAATGGGTCAGCTCGTACACACCGATCCAGAGCACGGCATGCTCGACCGGCGAGAGCTCCTCGACCGGGCGGTCCAGGAACTGCAGCAACTGCGCGTCCAGTTGCGCACATTGCGTGATGCACCCGTGCAGCAAGGCATCGTAGTGACCACGATCGCAACGGGCGAAGTCATCCTGTTCACGGATATGGGCGTCCACGGCCCCCGCATCACGGGAGTTGAGCTGCCATTCGTACAGACCCTGCAAAGCAAATTCGCGCGCACGGCGACGCGAGGACTTGGCCCTCGGTGCTCCGGGTGCCGCGGGCTTGCGGGCCGGACGGCCTTGCAGCGGGGTGGTTTTGGGAGTATCGCTCGCGTCGCTCACAGCAGGTCATCCAGCAGGTTGGCCATCTCGACGGCAACACGGGCCGCTTCACGGCTTTTCTCTTCCACGCGGGCTTCGGCTTGCGCCTGGTTCTCCACCGTCAGGATCGCGTTGGCGATGGGCACGTGGTGATCTAGGCTGACACGGGTCACGCCCGCACCACTCTCGTTGGACACCAGCTCGAAGTGATAGGTTTCACCGCGGATGATGCAACCCAGCGCCACCAGCGCGTCAAAACGCTCACTGTCGGCCATGGCCTGCAGGGCCACCGGCACTTCCAGCGCGCCCGGCACGGTCACATGCTGAATGTGCTTGGCCTGCACACCGAGTGCACCCAGTTCCTCGATGCACAGCGCCGCCATCCGGGAAGTCAGTTCGTCATTGAAGCGGGCTTGCACGATGCCGACACGCAGATCGTGTCCATCGAGTCGGCCGGCTTGTCCTTTGTCAGCGCCTTGCATAGTGTGTGATCCAGATAAAAGAGCGAAAAATCAAGAAAGAAAAGAGCAGGTGGTCAGAAAGAGCGGCGCCCCAAAAAGGGCGCCTGCCTCAGTTGGGTGGATCCAGTCGCGTGCCATCGGCCGTCAGGAAGCCCACCACTTCCAGTTCGTAGCCCACCATGCTGGGCATGCGACGCTGGTTGCCCATCAGGCGCATGCGCTGCACACCCAGGGTGCGCAGAATCTGGGCGCCGACGCCATAAGTGCGCAGGTCCACCGGCTGCTTGACCGGGGTTTGCGGCTCAGCCGGCAAGGCACGTTCCAGCAGGCGCTCGGCCTCGTCACCAGCGTTCAGCAGCACCACCACACCACGGCCGGCTTCGCGCACAGCCGCCAATGCCTTGGGCAGGGGCCAGGCGTGCGCGCTGTTGCCCGCATCGAGCCAGTCCATCACCGACAGGGGCTCGTGCACACGCACCAGCACCTCGTCGGCCGGGGTCCAGTTGCCCACAGTCAACGCCAGGTGCACGGCACCGGTGCGATCACGGAAGACCGAGGTCTCAAACGCGCCCTCCGGCGTCTGCATGGTGCGCTGACCCAGGCGTTCAATGAGCGATTCATTGCGGCTGCGATACTGGATCAGGTCGGCAATGGTGCCGATCTTGAGGTTGTGTTCCTTGGCGAACACTTCCAAGTCCGGCAGGCGGGCCATGGTGCCGTCGTCGTTCATGATCTCGCAGATCACCGACGAGGGCGTCAGACCGGCCATGCGCGCCATGTCGCAACCGGCTTCGGTATGGCCGGCGCGCATCAGCACGCCGCCATCTTGCGCCTGCAGCGGGAAGATGTGCCCGGGTTGCACCAGGTCCGTTGGCTTGGCATCGCGGGCCACGGCCGCTTGCACGGTCCGGGCGCGATCGGCGGCCGAAATGCCGGTGGTCACGCCCTCGGTCGCCTCGATGGACACGGTGAAGGCTGTGCCATGCTTGGTGCCATTGCGGGTGGCCATCGGGGGCAGTTGGAGCCGCTCGCAGCGCTCGCGCGTCAGCGTCAGGCAGATCAGACCCCGGCCGTACTTGGCCATGAAGTTGATCGCCTCGGGCGTGACGTGCTCGGAGGCAATGACGAGATCGCCCTCGTTTTCGCGGTCTTCTTCATCCACCAGGATGACCATGCGACCGGCGGCGAGTTCGGCAATCAGCTCAGGAATAGGTGAAATGGGCATGGCAGGGATTGTAGGCTTCTCGGGCCCGGATCAGAGGACCAGACGGGGGCGTCCCCATCGAAAACAGGCCGAGGGAAGCGCCTGGGCGGCGCTTCTTCACGACTGAGACTGGGCTTGGGCGCGCGCCACGGTGTGCAACGGCGGCACCAGAGAGCATTCAGGCGCCCAGTTTGCCCTCGGCGTGGAGCATGCGTTCCACATAGCGGGCGATCAGATCCACCTCCAGGTTGACCTTGGAGCCGACCTTCAGGGTGCCCAGGGCGGTGTTCTCGATGGTGTGCGGGATCAGGTTGATGCTGAACACGGTGCTGCCGTCGGTGGCGTCTTCGACGCGGTTGACGGTCAGGCTCACCCCGTTGACGGTGATGGAACCCTTGTAGGCCAGAAAGCGCGCAAGGCTGCGCGGCGCCCGAATCTGGAGCAGCCACGATTCGCCCACCGGCTCGAACACGACCACGTCGCCGACATCATCGACGTGGCCAGTCACGATGTGCCCGCCCAGGCGGTCGTGCGAGCGCAGGGCTTGCTCCATGTTGACGGTGCCTTGCTGGTCCAGACCCACGGTACGAGCCAGACTTTCGGCCGACACGTCAATCGTGAAACGGCCCGCTGCGGCGTCAAACGAGGTCACGGTCATGCACGCGCCGTTGATGGCGATGCTGTCGCCCAGGCCCACGCCGTCGAGGTAGCCGGTGGGCGTCTGCAGGGTCAGGCGGCGGCCGTGGCTGGCGTCAGCGCCCAGGGGTTGGGAGTCGACGATCTGGCCCACGCCAGTGATGATGCCGGTGAACATGGGGTTCCATCCATCCAGAAAAAGTGACAAAGAGGGGCTCGGGGGTCAGAAATCGGCACGCCCGGCAGGTCGCGCAAGGATACGCAGATCCTCGCCCACCTGCTCGACGGCGTGGAATGTCAGGGTGCGCGCATCTGCCATGCGGTTCAGGGGCGACAAGGCCGCCAGTCCCCGGCCTGGCCCCACCAGCTTGGGCGCCAGGTAGAGCAGGTACTCGTCCACCCAGTCGCCCTCGATGAGGGCTGCGTTCAGGCGTGCGCCCGCTTCCACATGCAGTTCATTGATGCCGCGCGCGGTCAGGTCGGCCATCACGGAGGCCAGGTCCAGATGACGGCCGCTGGCATCCGCCGGCAGCATGGCCACGCTGGCACCGCGCGCAGCCAAGGCCAGTTGTGCCGCCTGTGCCTCCCCGGACTCATCGGCCAGACCGTAGACGAGCACCTCCCCAGGCGGCGCGAGCAAACGTGCCGTTGCAGGCAGGCACCAGCGGGAGTCCAGCACCACACGCAAAGGCTGGCGGGCCACCTCAATGGCGCGCACATCCAAGCGAGGGTCATCGTCGAGCGCCGTGCCAATGCCGGTCAGCACCGCCCCGGCACGCGCACGCCACACCTGCCCATCGGCCCGGGCGGCCGGGGCAGTGATCCACTGGCTGTCCCCGTTGTCGAGCGCGGTGCGGCCATCCAGCGACGCGGCGATCTTCATGCGCACCCAGGGGCGACGACGCACCATGCGCGAGAGAAAGCCGATGTTCAACTCCCGCATGGCCACTGCCTGCGGGTGATCCGCTGGCAACACGTCCACTGCGATGCCCGCCGCACGCAGGCGGGCCACGCCCTGCCCTGCCACCAGGGGATTGGGGTCCATCAAGACCACGACGACGCGCGCCACTTCGGCGCGCACCAGGGCATCGGCACAGGGCGGGGTGCGGCCATGGTGAGAGCAGGGCTCCAGGGCCACATAGGCGGTGGCACCACGCGTGGCGTGACCTCGGGCCTGCGCGTCCCGCAGTGCCATGACCTCGGCATGCGGGCCACCGGCCTGCTGGGTGTGACCTTGCCCGATCACCTGCCCATCAGCGGCCACGAGCACACAGCCCACGCGGGGATTGGGCTCGGACAGGCCAATCGCCTGCCGCGCCAGCGTGACCGCCTGGGTCACATGAAGCTCATCGTTGTTGTTGCAAAAGGCCTGCACCAGTTCATCCCTTGGGGTGCCCCTCGAAGGGGGAATGAGGGGGATTTTGACGCAAAGCACTCCCGCCCCTTCTGGGGATCGGGCTTTCGGACGCGGGCGCCATCTCAAGAATGCGGCGCATGCACCACTTTCCTTCTTCGTTCCGTCGCGTGTCTCGCGGCTTCACCTGGGTCGAGCTCCTCGTCACCCTGGCCATCCTGGGCGTCTTGAGCGCCTTGGGTGCCCCGGGCTTGCGCGCACTGCTGGAACAGCGTGCCGTGAGCACCCAGGCGGGCGCACTGGCCGATGCCCTGCGCCTGACACGCGCCGAGGCTGTGAAACGCCGCCAGCGCGTCACCATCTGCAACACCCCCAACCCCGATGCCGCCACACCGGTGTGCGCCAGCGCCAGCACCAACTGGTCCACCGGCTGGCTGATCTTTGCTGACGCCAACGGCAACAAGGTCCGAGAGGCTCACGAAGCCCTGTTGCACCTGCAGCAAGCCCTGACGCCGACCGTGGGCCTGACCCTGCCGAACAACAAGCCGGCCATCACGTTCGGAGGCGTGGGCTTGGCGGTGGCCAACAACGCCAGCTTCCTCGTCCAACCCTTGAGCTTCGGCACCTCGACCACGCCGCTCGTTCAACGCTGCGTGCGCCTGGCCGTGTCCGGGCGTGTGCGTGTCTTGCAAGGAGCGTGCTGATGCGCACCCAGCCCTTTTCTCGTTTGCAGCGCGGCAGCTCCCTCGTCGAAGTGCTGGTGGCGATGCTGCTGATGTCGTTTGGCGTGCTCGCCATGACCTCGCTGCAGGCGCACGCCATCCAGCACAGCCACACCACCGACACGCGCGCACGCGCCACCCTGCTGGGGCATGATCTGGCGGACCGGATGCGGGCCAACGTGTCGCCCAGCGGTGACTGGAGCGCCTACGAGCTCACAGCACTCGCCACGTCGTCGATCACCAGTACGACGCTGAGCGGCGCCTGCGAGGGCAACACGGCCTGCACTTTCGCCGAGATGGCTGCCTACGATCTGGCGCAATGGCAGCAGCAACTGGTGCGCAGCCTGCCTCAAGGGCGTGGCCACGTCCGCATCGTCGGCGCTCAAGCCGACATCTGGGTGCTGTGGGAAGACCCGGACGAGGCCGGCGCCCAGGCTCATGACCTCTGTCCTGCCGGATTGATCATGGCGGCTCACACGCGCTGCCTTTACCTTCGGATCGCCCTGTGATGAGCCACCGCTATCGACCCGCGTACCTTCAACGCGGCCTGGGCCTGGTCGAACTGCTCGTGGGGCTCGCGCTGGGCCTGACGGTGATCGCTGCCGCCATGGCGCTGTACCTCAGCTCAGGCCATGCGTACCACCACACACAGGCCGTCACGCAACTGACCGAGGACGCCAGCGTGGCCCTGACCTTGTTGCGCACCCAGATCGCGCAGGCCGGTTACAGCGCCCCCACCGGGATCGACAGTGACGGACACATGACACGCGCCTTCACGGGGCCGGGGCTGTTTGGCTGCACGGGCGGCATCACCCCGAACAGCATTGGCCACGCTGTCCTGAACAATCTGGCATGCCACAACGACAGCGCGCAGCCCGACGCCATCGTGGTGCGCTACGAGGCGGACACCCGCAACACCCCGCCCACCTCGGCGGGCACCCCTACCGACTGCCTGGGCAACAGCACCCCACTGGTCGATGGCACCCACCATGTGGCCGACAACCGCTACTTTGTCAAAGATCACACCTTGTCATGCCGTGGCAATGGGCACAGCGTGTCTCAACCCCTGGTCGATCACATCGTGGACCTTCAGATCCGCTATGGGGTCTCGACGCCGTCGGCCGACGACCCCAGCGTGTCGACCCTGCGTTTCCTGAGCGCGCAGGAAGTCAGCGGCTCGTCCACCCCGGCCGCGAACTCCCCGCTGTGGCGCCGTGTAAAGGCCGTGCGCCTGTGTCTGGTACTGCGCAGCGAACTGGAGGTGCAAGACACCCCCATGAACTACACAGATTGCAGTGGCGCCACTCAAAACGCCCCCGACCGGCGCCTGTATCGCGCGTTTCACACCACCGTGAGCGTGCCCAACCCTGTGTGATCCATGAGCCATCAACGCCCACACGCCCTTCTGGAGCGCGCATCTGCACATGGGATTGCACTGGTCGTGGTGCTGGTCTTGCTGACCGTGATCAGCCTGGTCTCTGGCGCCACCCTGCGTGCTTCCCTGAGCGCCGAACAGATCACCCTCAACGTGCGACTGGAGAACCTGGCCCGGGAGGCCGCGCACATCGGCTTGCGCCACTGTGAGGACGCGCTTTTGCAGATCACGCCTGCATTCACGGTGCACCCGGCGCCACTACCGTCCGAAGTGGCACGGTGGACACTGTGGTCCAGCTGGCATGGCAGCCACGTCTTGGCCCACACCGTGCCCGCCGCGGCCATGAGCTCGACCGACAGCGCCTATGTGCCCGCGTCTCGCCCTCAGTGCCTGCTCGAAATCCACCCCGCGCACCCGGAACTGATCACCGTCACTGCACGTGGCTTCAGCCCCGATCACCAAGCAGACAGTGCGGGGCGAACCACACAAGGTGCCACAGCCTGGGTGCAGTCCACCGTGCACCGTTGCCTCCCTGGCGGCGCCGGATGCCCCACTGCCACCTCACCACAGCTTGGAAGTCGGGTGTGGCGCGCCCTGCTCAACCCACCGACTCCCTGAGTCCTTGTCCCATGTGTCACCCTCTTGCGAACACGGGCCACCGGCATGGTGGCTTCACCCTGACGGAAATGCTGACCGTTCTCGCGCTGCTCGGCGTGCTCGCCGCCGTGGCCTACCCCAGCTACGCCGCGCACCTGCAACGCGCCCACCGCACCGAAGCCCAGGCCGCCCTGATGGACGCCGCCTTTTTCATGCAGCGCCACTACGCCGCGCACCACCGCTACGACACCGGAGATCCGAGCGCACCGCTCGTGGCCCTGCCTGCACCGCTGAACCAGGCCCCTCGCCAGGGCCCCGCGCACTACGTGATCAGCGTCACGCAGGCCAGCACCAGCGGCTACACCCTGGCTGCCACACCGGTCTCAGGTGGCCCCATGGCTCACGACGCTTGCGGCAGCCTCACCCTGAATCAACACCAAGCCCGCGGCATCACGGGCACCACGGTCAGCGTGGCGCACTGCTGGCGATAGCCTCCCGCGCTCACAGCTGCTCCGCCTGGCTCACCGACCTCCCGATCGGTCTCACTGTTCAGTCTTCGCTGACGTCGCCCTTGGCGCCACGCTTATTGCCCGTCTCCTTGATGGCGGCGACAAACTCGCTGACGTCATCAAAGCTGCGGTACACCGACGCAAAGCGCACATAGGCCACCTTGTCGAGCTTGCGCAACTCGCGCATCACCCATTCGCCCAACTGCGTAGACACCACTTCCTTCTCGCCACACTGGCGCAACTTGGCCTCAATCGCCTCCAGCGCACCTTCCAGCGCCTCGGCACTCACCGGCCGCTTGCGCAGCGCAATCAGCATCGAGCCCTTGAGTTTGGCGCGGTCGTAATCGGTACGCCTGCCATCGCGCTTGACGATCGCCGGCAGGTCGATTTCCGCCCGCTCATAGGTCGTGAAGCGTTTGTCGCAGCCATGACACTTGCGACGGCGACGGGTTGAGTCGCCTTCATCGGAGTCACGCGTCTCCACGACCTGGGTGTCATGGTGTCCGCAAAAAGGGCAACGCATCGGTGTGGTTCTCTCGGTTCAAGACAAGCAAAAACCCGGCGAGGACATCACATCCAGGCCGGGTTCCGAATCACGCACGCATCAAGGCGTCAGCGCTCAGCGGTAGACCGGGAAGGCCTTGGTCAGGGCCGACACCTGCTCGCGCACGCGGGCGATGGTGGCTTCGTCGTGCGGATTGTCCAGCACGTCGGCGATCAGGTTGGCCACCTGCACGGCCTGCTCTTCCTTGAAACCACGGGTGGTCATCGCGGGCGAGCCCAGGCGGATACCCGAAGTCACCATCGGCTTCTGCGGGTCGTTGGGGATGCCGTTCTTGTTGCAGGTGATGTGCGCGGCGCCTAGGATGGCCTCGGCTTCCTTGCCGGTCAGGTTCTTCGGACGCAGGTCCACCAGCATCACGTGGCTTTCGGTGCGGCCCGACACAATGCGCAGACCACGCTTGGTCAGGGTATCGGCCAGCGCGGCGGCGTTCTTCACCACTTGCTGTTGGTAAGCCTTGAACTCGGGCGAAGCGGCTTCCTTGAAGGCCACGGCCTTGCCGGCAATGACGTGCATCAGCGGACCACCCTGGATGCCAGGGAAGATGGCGCTGTTGATCTTCTTGGCGATCTCTTCACCGCGCATCAGGATGATGCCGCCACGCGGGCCACGCAGGCTCTTGTGGGTGGTGGAGGTGACCACGTCAGCGTGCGGCACCGGGTTGGGGTACACGCCCGCGGCGATCAGGCCGGCGTAGTGGGCCATGTCCACCATGAAGTAGGCGCCGATTTCCTTGGCGATCTTGGCAAAGCGCTCGAAGTCGATGCGCAGGGCGAAAGCGGACGCACCAGCAATGATCAGCTTGGGCTTGTGCTCACGCGCCAGCGCTTCCATCTTGTCGTAGTCGATGTCTTCAGCGGCGTTCAGGCCGTAGGACACGACCTTGAACCACTTGCCCGACATGTTCAGCGGCATGCCGTGAGTCAGGTGGCCGCCTTCGGCCAGGCTCAGACCCATGATGGTGTCGCCGGGTTGCAGCAGACCGAAGAACACGGCCTGGTTGGCTTGCGAACCGGAGTTCGGCTGCACGTTGGCGTATTCGGCGCCGAACAGGGCCTTCAGGCGGTCGATGGCCAGTTGTTCGACCACGTCCACGTGCTCGCAGCCACCGTAGTAGCGCTTGCCTGGATAGCCTTCGGCGTACTTGTTGGTCAGCTGGGAGCCCTGAGCTTCCATGACGGCCGGCGAGGTGTAGTTCTCGGAGGCGATCAGCTCGATGTGGTCTTCCTGGCGTTGGTTCTCGGCCTGGATGGCTGCAAACAGCTCAGGATCAACGTTGGCAATGGTGTGTTGGGCACGGTCAAACATGACTTGGCAGTCCTCTTCAAGGTTGAAGTCCCGCAGCACTGACCCATCCAGATCAGGTGTGAGGGCTGCCCAGGCGAACGGCTGACTCAGCCCAGGCATTGGAAGCCCCTAGGGCTGGCTGCGCTCCCCGGTGGTTCACCACCTCAGACGATGCCGTCTCTGTGTGACAGCAGCACGTCGTGTATCGCCAGTTGCGCAGCGTTGCGGATTGTAGCGGTTGGGGCCCACTCATGCCAGCGAAGGACATCGGACGATGCCGCCACCGACAAGGTAGTGCCCCTGCGGACCGCAGCTTACAGGGTGAGCATCGCCACCTGCTCGACGGCTGGCGCGGTCACGGGCGGCTTGACGCTGCTGGCGGCCGGCGCGGCTGACACGGGCGCAGCGTTAGCAGGAGCCTGCGATGCCTGGACGGCCGAAGCCGCCACCGGCGCCGGCGCCTGCGCCACCACACGTGGCGCGTTCGACACATTCACCGGCACCTGCTTGCCCATGGCCACCTGGCGCAAAAAGCCTTGCTCCGCGAGCACCTTGGCGCCGTAGCCACCATCGTGGGTCATGTTGGCCGCCCCCACGTAATGCTTCAAGCCCCCGGCCACACTGCCCGCACGGCGGATGCAGTCCTTGAGCACCTGCACCCCCACACGCAGATTCGTCACGGGATCGAAGGCCGCATTGCGCCCACCGAACACCTCATACTTTTCGCGATGGATGCCCGTCATCACCTGCATCAGGCCTTGCGCGCCCACATGGCTCTGCGCAAACGGGTTGAAACCCGACTCGATCGCCATGATCGCCAGCACCAGGGTCGGCTCCACCCCGGCGCGCTGACCTACGTCCCACGCCTCCTGCACCAGGCGGCTGATGGGCTCCGGTGCCACGCTGTAGCGGCGCGCGATCCAGTAGGCCACGGCCGCCTGCTGACGGCTCAATTCCGACGGATCGGTCGCCGTGGCACGCTGAATGGCCTCGGGCTCGGCCATCGCCAGCAAGACGTCCTGACTGGAAGCCTCGGCATCGTCACTCGCCATGGCGCGCGACGTGGCACGATCGGTCAACCAACCCAAGGTCTGGTGCTCAAGACGGTAACGCACATCCGGGCGACCGGCCAAAAAGACCACGCCCACCACGGCCACGAGGCCCAGCATCGCGAGCGCGTTGTGGCTCACGCGGCGCAGCCCCAGCAACACATCCTGCACAAACTGCGACATGGCCGCACGCCACACCTGAGGGCGGACCGACGACGCCACCGCCGTCTGAGACACTTCCACTTCTTCAACCATCACGGCGGCCTCCAGGCCTGCCGTTGCACGTTCACACGCTGTCATGGTTCTCCTTTCTTCGCCGCCGCACTCACAGACGGCACGCCATCGACTTCGATCGCGCGCCGCGCAGGTGCGGCATTGATAATGACCCTGGCAAAAAAGTGGCGGGACCGTGCAAGTCACTCACCACCGCGAACGGTCTGTCGCGTACATCAGCGAACAGACCCATGGGAAAACGCCAGGGCTGGCAGCGTTGCGCCGCGGTGTGCGGCGCAAGGGGAAACCCGGTAAAAATCGTGACCGGATCCAACAGGGGCGGATTCTAGGCAAGCCTGTAATAACCAGTCAAGCATAAAGAACACACTCTTTATTACAAAAATCATGAAATATCGCGACTTGCGAGAATTTGTATCCGGCCTGGAACGCCAGGGAGAGCTCACCCGCATCAGCGAGCCCGTGTCCGTCCACCTGGAGATGACATCGGTGAGCGACCGCGTGCTGCGCGCCGGTGGCCCCGCCTTGTGGTTCGAGCACCCAACAGGACGGGGTGATGGCACGACAAGCGCGCCACGCGCCTACGCCATCCCCGTGCTTGCCAACCTGTTCGGCACACCCAAACGCGTGGCCCTCGGCATGGGGGCCGACGACGTCAGCGAGTTGCGAGACATCGGTCGCGTGCTCGCCAGCCTGAAAGAGCCCGAACCACCCCGTGGCCTGAAGGATGCCGGCAAACTCATCCAGATGGCCAAGGCGCTGTGGGACATGAAGCCCAGCAGCGTGCGCAGCGCGCCGTGCCAAGCCGAGGTGCGCGAGGGCAGCGACATCGATTTGACCGAATTGCCCATCCAGCACTGCTGGCCCGATGACGCCGCGCCGCTGCTCACCTGGGGCCTCGTCGTCACCCGCGGCCCCCAGAACGTGCCGAACCCGCGTCGGCGACAAAACCTGGGCATCTACCGCCAGCAATTGATCGGCAAGAAGCAATTGATCATGCGCTGGCTGGCCCACCGCGGTGGCGCGCTCGACTTCCGCGAGTTCGCCCTGGCCAATCCTGGCCAGCCCTTCCCGATCGCCGTGGCACTGGGAGCCGACCCCGCCACCATCTTGGGTGCCGTCACCCCTGTGCCCGACTCGCTGAGTGAGTACCAGTTCGCCGGCCTGCTGCGCGGCAGCCGCACCGAGGTGGTCAACACGAAAGCGGGCGAAGGCGACCAGTACCTGCAGGTACCCGCCAGCGCCGAGTTCGTACTCGAAGGCCACATCCCCACGGCCCCGACAGGCTACAAGGGCGTGAGTGAACATGGCGTGCCTTTGATGGAGCGCGGCGGCTACCTGCACGCGCTCGAAGGCCCGTTCGGCGACCACACCGGCTACTACAACGAGCAGGATTGGTTCCCCGTGTTCGAGGTCACGCGCCTCACGAACCGCCAGAACCCGGTCTACCACTCCACCTACACCGGCAAGCCACCCGACGAGCCTGCGGTGTTGGGCGTCGCGCTCAACGAAGTCTTCGTGCCCATCCTGCAAAAGCAGTTTCCTGAGATCGTGGACTTCTACCTGCCGCCCGAAGGCTGCAGCTACCGCATGGCCATCATCAGCATGAAGAAGGCCTACCCCGGCCACAGCAAGCGCCTGATGTTCGGCCTGTGGAGCTTCCTGCGTCAGTTCATGTACACCAAGTTCATCGTCATCGTCGACGACGACGTGAACATCCGCGACTGGCAGGAAGTGATCTGGGCCATCACCACCCGCATGGACCCGGTACGCGACACCACGCTGGTCGACAACACCCCCATCGACTACCTGGACTTCGCCTCACCCATCAGCGGTCTGGGCGGCAAGATGGGGCTGGATGCCACCAACAAATGGCCTGGAGAAACCAACCGCGAATGGGGCCGCACCATCACCATGCCCGATGCGGTGACCCAGCGCACGGAGGACCTGGTCGCGCGCATTCTGAAAGGCGCATGAACCCCTGACGGGGCATAGACAAAACATATTGGCGTCGTCCACGCAGCTGGCTTAACCTGCAAGTGTCTGCACGGCAGGCAAACCATCTAGACGCAGTCACTGCGTCTTGGGAAGCGGCAAACCTTCCTCTTTGCCCTTTCCAAGGACGGCCCTCGTGCCGCTCCCCCCCCGGCTTCGCCCGGGGGTTTCTGTTTGTGTGCCATCTTTGTGTGCCATGTCTCCACGGCAACCTGGCTCGTAAAGTACGGCTGACGTCAGGGGTTTCGTGAGGCAGCAGGCAGGCAAACGCGACAACGCATAGCCTTGTGTCACCGTAGATTGCTGCGCTTTGACCCCGACCCTTTTCATGGCCAACACCACCTCCCCTCACCAGGATCACGAAGAAGCCACCCTGGCTGGCGGATGCTTTTGGTGCCTCGAAGCGATCTTCAATCAACTGCAAGGCGTGATCGAGGCCGAATCCGGCTACAGCAATGGACACCATCCTGCGCCCACCTATGAAGACGTGTGCACAGGCGAAACGGGGCATGCCGAAGTGGTGCGCATCCGCTTCGATCCACGCATCATCAGTTTCAAAGGCTTGCTGGAGGTGTTTTTCGCATGCCACGACCCCACCACACCGAATCGGCAGGGGCATGATGTGGGCACGCAATACCGTTCAGGCATTTACACCCACACGCCACAGCAAGCCATCACAGCCCGGCAGATGATCGATGACTTGACGCAGCGCCAAGTCTTTGGCGCGCCCATCGTCACGGAACTGGCTCCCGTGTCCAATTACCACGCCGCCGAGGCCTACCACCAGCGCTACGCGGAACATCACCCCTACCAGGGCTACTGCGCCTACGTGGTGGCCCCCAAACTGGCGCACTTTCGTCAGCAATTCCAAAGCCAACTCAAGCCCGACTGAACATGCCGCCCGCCTTCGCAAGGCCGCACGCGTCGGGCTGGCATCAAGGCGCCAGACGCTGAATCTGCCAACTGCCGTCAGCTTGCTTCACATACACGATGCGGTCGTGAAGCCGAGAGGGGCGGCCCTGCCAGAACTCCCAATACGCGGGGACCAGGCGATACCCCCCCCAATGTGCAGGCCGGACAGGGTCCTGACCTTGTTGCGTCTGGATGGTGGCCCAGTTCGCCTCCAGATGTTCGCGCGACGGAATCACTTCGCTCTGTGGCGATGCCCAGGCACCGATGCGTGAACCCAGTGGTCGTGTTCGGTAATAGTCGTCTGACTCCGCCTCGGCAATCTGCTCGACGCGTCCCTCGATGCGCACAACGCGCTCCAGCTCCGGCCAAAAAAACTGCAGCGCGGCCTGAGGGTGCGCGGCCAACTCGCGGCCCTTGCGGCTTTGGTAGTTGGTGTACCAGACCAAACCGCGCTCATCCAGCCCCTTGAGCAGCACCACACGGGTTGACGGCCCGCCATCGGCGCCCACGGTCGCCAAGGTCATGGCGTTGGCTTCCAACGCCTTGGCATGCACGGCTGCATCGAACCAATGCTGAAACTGCACCAAGGGATCCGGGCGGACATGGGTCTCATCCAACTCAGCCCGTTCGTAGCTCTTGCGCATTTGCGCCAGATCGTGAGATGTCTTGTTCATGTCATTCAGTATCCGTCAAACCTTGCAAGGGGTGACATGACCCGCGTCAATCCGTCTCAGGGGTATGCACTTAAGTAAAGGCTCGGTGGTGCAACGCAACAAAACGGATCAAAGTGAACTGCCGAGACCGTGAGCCGCACCATGTCCGAACCGCCTACCCTCATCATTCTGGCCGAATCAGAAGGCCAACCCAGGATGGCCGTTCCGCACGCCCAGCTCGATGCTTTGGATGCAGCCCCGCTCGACCACCTCAACAGCCTGCACCACACCATCCGCAAGGGACTTGCCAGTGGCCTGCAGGTCCTGCTGGTGGCCCCTCCCATGGTCGCTGCTCAGGCCCATCACCTGCTGCCACCGGATCGCGTGATCTTGCTGCCCGACGCGCCCCCAGATCAGCCACCGGGCCACAGCGATCAAATGACACTGGGTGTGGCCATTGCCGTCATTGCCAGCGCCAGATCGCCCGGTTGGTTGCTGTTGCCAGGCGACATGCCCTTGCTGCAGTCAGACACCTTGAAGGCCATGGGGGAAGCCGTCACCCGCGATCCGCTGGTCTTCCCTGAATACCGCCATCGCCGCGGACACCCCATTGGCTTTTCCGCCGAGTTCTATTCCGAGCTCATCCGACTCCAACGCGAACGCGATTTACAGCGACTGCTGGCCAAGTACCCAGCACGGGGCGTCGAAGTCGATGATGTGGGCATCCTCATGACACAAGACACCGTCAGCCCCTTGGCCCTCATGCGAACGGTTCTGCAAGGGCACGCGGGGCTGCGGGCCCAGCGCTGAGTCGCAGCGCTGACGCCTTCTCACCCCGGGTTGGTTAACCCTGAGCGGCCAGCCACCGATCGAATCAAGGCTTACCCTTAACTGAGTCAGCTAATGCGCCCCCTCCCCCTCACTCATGGGGACCTCGTGGACAGGCGGTTCAAGAACAATTTGAACCATGGACACAGCGTCAAACGCGGTCCGTAACCCTAAACACCCACAGGAGTTCCACATGACCTTCGCAACAGTCCGCTCCGTCTCCATTGCCGCCGCTGTCGCCCTGTCCGCCTTCTCTGCACAGGCCCTGACCATCCCGACGAACAGCCTGCAAGCCGACTCCTTCCAAGTCTTCTCTGACGCCGCCCTGGAGTCGTACGCTCTGTTTGACGTTGGCATCAAGGCCCTCGGCAACGCCACCCCTGTCGCCGGCACCACCAACACCTTCAGCCTGCCCGTCACCAGCATCTCCATCGCCCTGAGCGGTGGCATCAAGATCGAAAACGGCAAGGCCACCGGTTCCGCCCTGGAAATCTCGCGCCCCGACCCCAAGACGGGCATCAAGCGCGGCCTGACCATCGCCAACTTCACCATCGACTTCGCCAAGAACCAAGTGTTGGCCGACACGACCGTGATCGGCGGCGCCACCCAACCGCAAGCTCCCGTCTACAACTTCACCAAGACCCAAGAACTGGCCCTGAAGTACAAGTTCCCCCTGAGCATCAGCCTGAAGGAGCAACTGGGTGACCTGCGTCTGGTGGATGTGAACGGCACGGCTGACGCATTGGGCATCCCCCGCGCTCTGGCCAACATCGTGATCCCCGAAATCGACTTCGGTGTCATCAACATCGACATCGGTGTGGCCTTCCGCTCCAAGCCTGTTTCGACCAAGCCCTACGTGCCCGCTCTGTAATGGCATCTGCTCGGTAGCAGCATTCAATTTGCTGCCACCGACTCGCAGAAAGCGCCTCTTCCAAACGCCCGACTTCCGTCGGGCGTTTTTCATTTGTGCTTACAGTTACAGCATCCCCCAGCCACCCGAAACAGGCCCTGACTGGCGCCCCGCCTGACCTCAGTTGCACGAGATCGGTACGACCAGCGCACACCCAGCACCCATCGCTAGAAACATCAGGCATCCGAACATACGGCGGCACCATCAACAACTCTCCACCCGTGACCGCCTCAGCTGCACTGAGCTTGCGCGCAGTCTGCCTTGAACATCGCCGCGCCATCAAGCGCCCAGTTCAAACGAGCCATCGCCGAAAAGACAAAAGGGGCCAGCGGCCCCTTTCTGATTTCGAGCAAGCATCCGATGGTCAGAAATTCTTCCCAATCGACAACATGAACAAGGTGTTGTCCAAAGTGCTCTTTTGCTTTCTGACGAACGTTCCCAGACTTCCGTCCCCCTCACCCTGACTTTGCTTGTACGCAGCCAAGTCACGCATCAATTCGGTGGTGAAGCCATTGGGCATGAAGTTCACGACAGCGGACGCATCACCCGTTTTGACACGGTAGGCATTTGTCGCATTGTTGTTGGCAGTGGTGCGCAGGCTTTCACCCTGCTCGATCGCTGCACCCGTTGTCTCCTTGTAGTCAAGCAATGCGGGATCGCCCGTGCGGAACTGGGTGTCGCGCGACACCAAGGTCGCCTCGGTGGAGAACTTGATGCGCCCGACAGAAAGGGACACCTTCCAACCGGACAAGTCTCCGCTTTCCAAGCCAACAAACGGACCCACGCCAAATGCATTCTTGATCGAAACTGACGTCTTCCCCGTCCCGCCGTTGTACTGATCGAAGTATGACGTTGTCTTCGTGTCAAAGAAAATGGTGTACATCGCACCCACACCGACATAGGGTCTGGCCCACCAGGAGCGATCCCCGAAGTAGTAGCCAAACTTCACAATGGGCGGCAGCATTTTGGTTTTGATGATGTCACGGCCAGCCAATTGATTCGGCGCCCCTGCATCATTCGTCCCAGCGCCCTGAATGGTGGCCCGGACCGGCGCACCAAGCACCAACGCCTCAACCGCCCAGTTGTGTGCGTCGTTCAAGTAGTACCCCACACTCATGGCCACGGTACTCGACGGATTACCTGCTTTCGCGCGAATGCCCTGAGGGGTTGTCAAATACCCTGCGCCGGACTCAAAACCATAATCCTCGACCAGCGCAGCGTCCAGCAAACCGATCCCCGTCAAACCAGGCGCACCTGGTTCACCGTAGTACTTGATCTTGTAGTAGTCGATGAAGTCCTGCTCGGTTTGCAGAGCGTTTCTCACATTGACCGCGGCAGCTCCGCCACCGGTCAGGTTCACGGGATTGGTCGAAAGACGCGCATCCACCCCTGTGCGAGCCAGCAAATCCTCGGCCAACTGATCCTTCATGTCGATCAAATCGGAAATGCGCACGATCTCCGGCGTCAGATCTCGCGGCTGCTCTGATTTGGTTTTGGTTTTGGTGCTGATCACACTCAAATTCCAGAACATGCGATCCCGAACACCCTTGCTCATGCTGAGTGCCAAGCTGTCTTCAACGGAAGGACCAGCCGAAGCGGGCAGCGCTGCCACAGCAAACAGAGCACCCACAGCCAGGGAAAAGCGACTACGCACGGGATTGAACATGAAAACTCCGGAAGAAGTGCCGACAAGAAACCAATCAAGACAAAAGCCGCCCAGCAATTGCACTGAGCGGCTTCAGATAGCGCCCCACACGAGGCGGGGACGCAGCGATCGCGCAGCGATTACTTGGCAGCGCGACGGCGGGCAGCGAAGCCGATACCGACCAGACCCAGGCCCATCAGAGCGTAGGTGGAGGGCTCAGGAACGGCCACGGTGATGCTGGAAGTCAGGGTACCGAAGTCAGCTGCAGCACCTTGCAGAGCAATCAGACCGATGGAGTACAGGCCCAGACCGTTCTTGAGGTTGTTGAAGCCCTCTGTGGTCAGCGCCAAGCCGGACAGAGTGGTGTCGAACGTGCCAGGACCAGTGATGTTGGTCGGGCCAGCGATGTCGGTAAAGGTCCATGCCAGCACGTTGGTCGCGTTCACGTTGACGGTAGCGCCAGTGCTGTTCTTACCTGCGCCAACGAAGTCGGCGTAGATGTTCTTGTTGACCATGTCGATACGCAGGTTGGTCACGCTGATGGTGCCACCGTAGGACACACCCTTCACAAAACCTGCGATCTGGGTGGCACCACCGACGCTTTGGGCTTGCTCGATGAGGCCGCCAGCGCCAACCGTCAGGGTGCTCACCGGAGCGCTCACGCCCACGGCGGTGTATTCACCAGGGGCACCGACGATGTTCGACAGCGCGCCACCAGCGGCTTGCACTTCCACGCCACCGGTATTCAGAGCATCAATCAGGGTTTGGCTGAAAGTCAGAGTACCGGAGCCGCTGGCAAAGTACACCTCTTGCGAACCGTTGCCGGTCGGCACGAAGGTGTTCAGGTTGCCAGCTTGCAGCACGGTGCTGGCGTTAGCGGCACCTGCAGCAACGAAAGCAGTAGCAACAACGATGCTCTTGAATGCAAATTTCATGTCTATCTCCACTTGAAACAAAGCGGCCCTTTGAAACTTCTCTGCTTCTGTCAGAAGGCATCCGCGTATTCCTTCGACCGGCCCAGACTTGTGTGTGTCTGTTGGGTCTCAGATTAACGACGTGCCACATCTCCGACAACGGCCGACTCCCCCTGAACGCGTGCTTATCGCCTCAGGAAACCACCAGTGGAGCCCAAAATCCCCCGCATTCAGGCGTCGGGGCAACCCCCTAATGACGCCAAATCACCCTTTTACGACCACTTTGGCAAACTTGCGCTTGCCCACCTGTACAACATAGGTCCCGGACGGCAGTTTCAGTGCCTTGTCTCGCACGGCGCCACCATCGACCTTCACGCCGCCCTGCTCGATCATGCGCAGGGCCTCGCTGGTGGAAGGCACCAGTCCGGCTTGCTTGAGCAATGCACCGATGCCCAGGCCTGTGCCATCGTCGGGCAGACTGAGCGCCACCTCGGGAATGTCGTCGGGCACCCCCCCCTTGGAACGGTTCACAAAGTCCGCCAGCGCGTCTTCTGCCGCCTGCGCGCCATGGAAGCGGTTGACGATCTCTTGCCCCAACAACACCTTGGCATCGCGCGGATTGCGCCCAGCCGCACATTCGGCCTTCATGCGCTCGATCTCCGCCATCGGTCGGAAGCTCAGCAAGGTGAAGTACTTCCACATCAACTCGTCACTGATGCTCATCAGCTTGGCGAACATGGTGTTGGGTGCTTCGCTGATGCCGATGTAGTTGTTCTTGGACTTGGACATCTTCTCAACCCCGTCCAGCCCCTCCAACAAAGGCATCGTCAAAATGCACTGCGCCTCCTGCCCGTACTCCGCCTGCAGGTGACGCCCCATCAGCAAATTGAACTTCTGGTCGGTGCCGCCAATCTCGAGGTCGGATTTCAAGGCCACCGAGTCGTAGCCCTGCATCAGCGGGTAAAGAAACTCATGAACGCTGATCGATGTGCCCGCGTGGAAGCGATCGTGGAAGTCATTGCGCTCCATCATGCGGGCCACCGTGTATCGACTGGCCAGCTGGATCATGCCGCGGGCACCCAAAGCGTCACACCACTCACTGTTGTAGCGAACCTCGGTTTTGCTGTCGTCCAGCACCAAACTGGCCTGGCGGTAGTAGGTTTCAGCGTTGACCTTGATCTGCTCGGCCGTCAAAGGCGGACGAGTGGTGTTGCGTCCCGATGGATCCCCGATCAAGGACGTGAAATCACCGATCAGGAAGATCACCGAGTGCCCCAAGTCTTGCAGTTGACGCAACTTGTTGAGCACCACGGTGTGCCCCAGGTGGATGTCAGGCGCCGTCGGATCCAGACCGAGCTTGATGCGCAAAGGGGTGCCCGTGGCCTCGGATCGGGCCAGCTTGCGCACCCATTCCGCCTCCGGCAATAGCTCGTCCACGCCCCGCTGCGTGACGGCCAAGGCCTCTTGCACACGTTCCGTTACAGGAAATTCAGGCTGATTGGCGGAATTTTTTTCGAGTTGCGACATGATGAACCGATCAGTGGAAATCAGCAGTACAAGCCCCCCTTTGGAGGGCTATACTCAGAAAATTGTGGGTGCCCACGGCATGCATTTGGCGTGCAAAGCGGGCTGATTTTAGAGGACGCCGTCCTCACCACCTGGTTCGAGGAGACATCGAGTTTGAAAACGTCCAAGCAGTATCAGGCCTCGCGGCCTTCTCGCCTCGACTCGATCATCTCCACTGCCACCGCCTTGCAAAGCATGGCGCATCGTCATCCACGCCGCGTGAGCGCGGCGGTCTTGACGTTGCTGGCGGGCTCAGCCATGACCGCATTTGGCGTCGCGCCTTTGGCTGCCTTGCCGCAAGCGCCAACCCCTGTGGTTACCCAGATCAGCGAAAGCATCCAACCGCCTGAGTTGCAAGAACAGCTGCAACGACTGGATGCCGCCCCCCTGACTTTGTACCGCAGCGATGTCACGCGGTCAGCCGACACCGTCGACAGCCTGTTGCAACGACTGGGCGTGATGGACGCAGACGCCGCGCAGTTCATCCGGCAAGATGCCGTCGCCAGCACCTTGCTGCAAGGGCGCACCGGCAAGTCGGTCAAGGCCCTGGTTGAGGACGGCCTGCTCCAGCAACTGGTGATACGCGGCCCAGCGGCCAACAACGGCGACTTCGACACCCACTTCACGCGCCTGACCATTGAGCGCGATGCCGCCAGCAATGCGTTCCGCGTCAAGCAGGAAATCGTCCCGCTGGAAGCCAGCACACAACTGGGCTCGGGGATGATCCGCTCGTCATTGTTTGCGGCGGCCGATGACGCTCGCATCCCGGACGGGGTCACCAACCAGATCGCCGAAATTTTTGGCAACGAGATTGATTTCCGGCGCGAATTGCGCAAGGGCGACGCCTTCAGCGTGCTGTACGAAGCGCATTTGGCCGATGGCGAACCCATCACCTGGGGCAACAGTCATGGGCGCGTGCTCGCAGCACGCTTCATCAACAAGGGCGAGACCCACGACGCGGTATGGTTCCAGGAAGCTGGCCGCAAAGGGGCGTACTTTGACCTCAATGGACGTTCAACGACCCGCGCCTTCCTTGCCTCACCGCTTGCCTTTTCGCGTGTAACCTCCGGGTTCGCGATGCGCTTCCACCCGGTTCACAAGACCATGCGCGCCCACTTGGGTGTGGACTTTGGCGCCCCCACGGGCACCCCGGTGCGCAGCGTGGGTGAAGGGGTCGTGACCTTTGCGGGTTGGCAGACAGGCTATGGCAACGTCGTGCATGTATCCCACAGCGGGGGCCGCAGCACCGTGTATGCACACCTCAGCCGAATCGATGCTCGCCGCGGTCAAGCCATCGAACAAGGTCAGACATTGGGCGCTGTAGGCGCCACGGGCTGGGCCACCGGACCGCACCTGCACTTTGAGTTCAAGGTCAATGGCAAGCAAGTCGATCCCATGCAGGTGGCACGGGCATCTGAAAGCCTGCAACTGTCGCCACAGTCGCTCGCCAAGTTCCGCACCATGGCGGTCTCCGTCGCACAACGACTGGATCGTGCTGACGCCTTGCAGACAGCCGGGCTTCAGCCAGGCTCCCGATTTGAATGACGCACGCCCTCACTCCCTCAGCCCGCGTCAGCGGGCTTTTTTCTGAGCTCTACATTGGCTTGATGTCCGGCACCTCGCTGGATGGCGTTGATGGCGTACTGATGCGCCGCCATGCGGGTCAATGGCAGACTCTGGCGCATGCCCACCGCCCCTTTCCCGCTGCGCTGCGCCAAGACCTGCTGGACCTGAACACCCCGGGCAACGATGAATTGCACCGCAGCGCCCTCGCTGCCCAGGCCTTGGTCGCGGTCTATGCCGAGGTGGTCACCAGCGTGTGCGAACAGGCCGCGGTGAACCCCACTGACGTTCAAGCGATCGGCGCGCACGGCCAGACCGTCAGACACCGGCCCGATCAAGGCTACACCCTGCAACTCAATCACCCCGCACTGCTGGCCGAACTGACCGGCATTGATGTCGTGGCCGATTTCCGCAGCCGGGACGTGGCCGCCGGCGGGCAAGGCGCCCCACTGGTACCCGCCTTCCATCAGGCCATCTTCGGGAGACCCGACGCGACCGTGGCTGTGCTCAACATTGGCGGCATGGCGAATGTGAGCATCTTGAGGCCGGGCGACACACCCCTGGGTTTTGACACCGGACCTGGCAATGCCTTGCTGGACATGTGGTGCGATGTCCAGACGGGTCACGCCTTCGACGCCAACGGAGAGTGGGGAGCTGGGGGCGAAGTTCGAGAGGATTGGCTGGCCGATGCTTTGGCCGAACCATTTTTCCACCAGTCTCCGCCGAAAAGCACGGGTCGAGACCTGTTCAACGCAGACTGGCTCGCAAGATGGTTGGCACCGCACGGCTTGACCGATGGCCCTTTGGGCGACGGCGCACAAGCGCGCGACGTTCAAGCCACCTTGTGTGAGCTGACCGCCAGGAGTGCCGCGCAAGCTTTGCGAGAGCACGCCGCCGATGCGAGTGATGTCGTGGTGTGCGGCGGAGGCGCCCTCAACGGCGACCTGATGCGCCGACTCAGCGAGCAGTTGCCTGGCGTTCGCGTGGGACGCTCAGATATTCATGGACTGGATGTGATGCAAGTCGAGGCCGCCGCGTTTGCATGGCTGGCCTGGACCCACCTGCAGCGCTTGGCCGGCAATGTGCCGGCCGTCACCGGAGCACGTGGCCCCCGGTTGCTGGGTGCGCTGTACCCGGCGCGCTGATCAGACCGAGAAGCTGGAACCGCAGCCGCAGGTGGTCTGGGCGTTGGGGTTGCGGATCACGAACTGGGCGCCTTCCAGATCGTCCTTGTAGTCGATCTCGGCTCCCACCAGATATTGCAGGCTCATGGCGTCGATCAGCAGGGTCACGCCGTTCTTTTCCATCTTCGTGTCGTCTTCGTTGACGAGTTCGTCGAAAGTGAAGCCGTACTGGAAGCCAGAGCAACCACCGCCCTGCACAAACACGCGCAGCTTCAGATCGGGGTTGCCTTCTTCGGCCACGAGCTCGGCCACCTTGCCTGCCGCGGCATCGGTGAAGATGATGGGGGCAGGCAGGTCAGACGAGAAGGTGTCGACAGAGGTCTCAGCTACGGCGGTCATGGGGTTTTGCTCCGAAATCAACGATCAGTTCTGGGGGCCGAGGCAGGGTGTCGGCCAGGCCACCATTGTGCCGCACACGCGCAAGACCTGAGTCCTGACGCAATGCGTCACCATGGTTTTCATGATGACATGAAGCCCCCCGACCTTGCCATGAACGCGGACATTGCCCGCGCTCAGGACATCAAGGCAGCACGGGCACGTGGGTCAGGCCCAGATGCTCGTCCAAGCCACACATCAGGTTCATGCACTGCACCGCCTGCCCCGAGGCACCCTTGGTGAGGTTGTCCTCCACCACCAACACCATCACGGTGTCAGGCTGCGGCTTGTGCACCGCAACGCGCACGGTGTTGCTGGCGCGCACGCTGCGGGTCTCGGGCGCACTGCCAGCCGGCAAGACATCGACAAAACGCTCGCCAGCATAGAAGGACTCGAACACTGACTGCAAATCCGCGGCCTGGCCTTCAGCGGTCAGGCGACCATACAGGGTGGAGTGGATGCCACGGATGATGGGCAGCAGGTGAGGCACGAACAGGCAGTTGACGCTGTCGTCCCCCGCGATGGCGCGCAGTTGCTGGTTGATTTCCGGGCCGTGACGGTGCCCCTTCACGCCATAGGCTTTGAAGTTGTCACCCGCCTCGGCCAGCAGGGCGCCGACTTCGGCCTTGCGGCCTGCGCCGGACACACCCGAAGCGCAGTTGGCAATGAGGTGCGTGGGCTCGACCAGCTTGTGCTTGAGCAGCGGCGCCCAGCCCAGCTGCACGGAGGTAGGGTAGCAGCCGGGGTTGCCAATGACGCGCGCCTGCTTGATGGCCTCGCGGTTCAGCTCGGGCAGGCCATAGACGGCTTCGGCCAAAATATCGGGGCAGCTGTGGGGCATGCCGTACCACTGCTCGAACACAGCGGTGTCTTTCAGACGGAAGTCAGCGGCCAGGTCGATGACCTTGACGCCCGCAGCCAACAACTCACGGGCCTGGGCCATGGCCACGCCATGCGGGGTGGCAAAGAAGACCACGTCGCACTCGGTCAGCTTGGCGTCATCGGGCGTGACGAAGGCCAAGTCCACATGGCCGCGCAGGCTTGGATACATGTCCGCCACCGGCAGTCCGGCCTCCTTGCGCGAGGTGATGGCCTGCAGTTGCACCTGGGGGTGCTGAGACAACAAACGCAGCAATTCGACCCCGGTGTAACCCGTGCCACCCACGATACCGACTTTGATCATCTCTTCACCTTTCAGCCTCAAGGGCAGCGGGGCCCAGCCACCGTCACCTGCGGGAAAACCACCATTTTAGAAAACATTCATGACAGGCGGGACGCCAGCATCCGATGACCTGCGCACACCCCATGAAAAAACCCGCCGGAGGCACAGGCCCCGAGCGGGTTTTTGAGGGAGTTCGCCTGGCCATGCGACCCGGCGAAACACCCAGAAGGATCAGCGCTTGCTGAACTGCTTGCGACGACGAGCGCCGTGCAGACCGACCTTCTTACGTTCGACTTCACGAGCGTCGCGGGTCACGAAACCAGCGCGGCTCAGTTCCGACTTCAGAGCTGCGTCGTAGTCGATCAGAGCGCGGGTCACACCATGGCGCACAGCGCCGGCTTGACCGGATTCGCCACCGCCGTGCACGTTGACCTTGATGTCGAAGGCTTCGACATTGTTGGTCAGTGCCAGAGGCTGCTTGACGATCATGATCGAGGTTTGACGGCCGAAATACTGCTCGACCGGCTTGCCGTTGACGATGATCTGGCCAGTGCCCTTCTTGATGAAGACGCGGGCGACGGACGACTTGCGACGGCCGGTGCCGTAGTTCCAGTTACCAATCATGTGGCCGCTCCTTAGATTTCCAGGGCCTTGGGCTGCTGGGCGGCGTGCGGATGCTCGCTACCGGCGTAGACCTTCAGCTTCTTGATCATGGCGTAGCCCAGGGGACCCTTGGGCAGCATGCCCTTGACGGCCTTTTCGATGGCGCGGCCAGGGTGCTTGGCTTGCATGTCCTTGAACTTCGTGGCGTAGATGCCGCCGGGGAAGCCCGAGTGACGGTAGTAAACCTTGTCGTTGGCCTTGGTGCCAGTGACGCGGATCTTGTCGGCGTTGACGATGACGATGAAATCGCCGGTGTCCACGTGAGGCGTGTAAATGGCCTTGTGCTTGCCGCGCAGACGGAGAGCGACTTCGCTGGCCACTCGTCCGAGCACCTTGTCGGTGGCGTCGATCACAAACCACTCGTGCTTCACTTCGGCCGGCTTGGCGCTGAAGGTCTTCATGAGATTTCCTTGGTAAAAAACTGGCTGACTGTCGCCATTGGAACCACTTCTTAGGATGTGGTGGCCTCTCAAGCAACGGGCGGCGGACCTGCGGCGCACTCAAGGCGTGCACCAGCGAACTGGCCTGCGTCCCGGGCCGCGCCCGCAAACAAATGTAGGCACAACCCTCCCGGCAACCATGTCGGGAATCGCGCAGTATAGCCCGCTTTGAGACGCCCGTGCAAACTTCCTGGCGGAAAACGCGCCAAGCACTCGAACAGCACCAACGAGCCACACTAAACTTGTCATGAAAGCAAGCACGGTAGACGCGTCGCGCACGCCATATTAGTATTAACCCTAGGTTATGATGCATTGCACCATGGCACGACGAAACATGCGCTTCACAGGCTCAGAAAGGGGTCAGCGATGACTGCGATCAAGCCAAGTTCCGATCTGGACCGATTCGGACTGGGGCCCGACTTGGGTGCCCCCAACCCGCAACCCAGCTTGAGCGGGGATCACTGGGTTCCCATCCGCGACTTGCATGCCCGGCATCGCCGCCGCATCCTGGACCACTTGCTGCACTTGGACGAGCGTGATCGCTATCTGCGTTTCGGCTTCCCGGCCACACAACACCAGATGGCTCAATACGTGGCGTCGATCGATTTCAAGCGCGACGAGGTGTTCGGCATCTTCGACCGCAAACTGCGCCTGGTGGCCGTGGCCCACCTGGCGGCGCTACCAGGTCATGGTCCGCACGAAGCCCATCCTGACACACAGGCCATGGAGTTTGGCGTGTCCGTGCTGCCGTCAGGGCGCGGCAAAGGGCTGGGCATGCGGCTGTTTCAGCACGCGATCACGCACGCGCGCAACCAGCATGCCACCCACATGATGATCCACGCGCTGAGCGAAAACGCGCCGATGCTGCGCATTGCAGCCAAGGCAGGCGCAGTGATCGAACAAGATGGCCCCGATGCGCAGGCTTGGCTGAAGTTGCCACCGGACACGATGGGCAGCCACCTCGACAGCTCCCTGCAGTCGCTGGCTGCCGAGGTGATCTACCGCGTGAAGTACCGCGTGATGCACATCAGCGATTGGCTGAGGATGCTGATGACCTCCTCATGATGATCGGTGCACGTTTGCCCTGACCCCTCGCCGGAGGGGTTTTCAGCACGACGCCCGCGGCGTACCCTCCCAATGTTCTAAGGGGAGCGACATGGCGTCGAATGCGTGGTTATGGCTGGTCTGTGCAGCGGCCTTGGTGGGCGGCTTGCTGCTGGGATGGGGTGGACACGCCTACTTCACCCGCGCACGTCACCAAAACTGGCCGAAGCGCTGGAATTTGCAGGCGCGCCCGCTGCTCAACGCACACGAGCGGGCCCTGTTCCGCGAATTGCAAGCCACCTTGCCCCATCATGTGGTGTTTGCCAAGGTCAACGTGCTCCGGTTTTGCCAAGCCGCGGCGGCACGCGATGCCCGCGCGTGGTACGACCGGCTGCAAGCCTTGAACGTGTCTTTGTTGGTGTGCACCCCCAACGGCGTGGTGATCTCGGCCATCGACCTGGAGTCTCCATCGACACCCACCCGCTCGACCGGCCGCTCACAGAAGCTCAAGGAAGCCACGCTGGAGGCCTGCCGCGTACGCTACCTCCGCTGCCGCCCCGGTCAATGGCCGCAAGGCGCCTTGATGGCCGCATGGGCACTGGGTCACGATGTGGCGACGGCCCCGCAAGATCGCCCCGGCGACGAGCTCAACGACGCAGGCGACCAGTTGGCGCGCAAGCTCAAGGAGCGCCGTGCCGAGCGTGCCGCACTGTGGGCCGAGTCCAGCTTTGCACAGGACTCGTTCTTTGCGTTCGACAGCCGCTTCGATGGGGTGCCGAGCTCGGCACCCGCACCGCTCGACGACCTCAGGCCGTCGCGTTCAGCAGCAGCGAGTTGACGCGGCGGACGTAGGCAGCCGGATCTTCCAACTGTCCACCTTCGGCCAGCAGGGCCTGGTCGAACAGGATGTGCGCCAGATCGTCGAAGTGGGCGCTGGTGTCCAGCTTCTTGACCAGGGCATGCTCGGGGTTCACTTCCAGAATCGGCTTGACCTCGGGCGCAGCCTGACCTGCCTGCTTCAGCAGACGGGCCAGGTGGGCACTCATGTCGCCCGACTCGGTCACCAGGCAGGCCGGTGAATCGACCAGGCGGGTGGTGACGCGCACATCCTTCGCGCGATCACCCAGCGCGGTCTTGAGGCGCTCAAGCACCGGCTTGAACGCGGTGGCGGCCTCTTCGGCCTTCTTCTTTTCCTCTTCGTCTTGCAGCTTGCCCAGGTCGACGGCACCCTTGGTGACGTTTTGCAGCGGCTTGCCGTCAAAGTCGTAGAGGTGCGAGAGCAGCCACTCGTCGACGCGGTCGGTCAGCAGCAGCACCTCGATGCCCTTCTTCTTGAAGAGTTCGAGTTGCGGGCTGCTCTTGGCCGCTTGCAGGCTGTCGGCGGTGATGACGTAGATGGCCTCCTGGCCTTCCTTCATGCGCGACACGTAGTCGGCCAGTGACACGCTCTGGGTACCGGTGTCGTCGTGCGTGGAGGCGAAGCGCAGCAGCTTGGCCAGGCGCTCCTTGTTGGCGAAGTCTTCGCCGACGCCTTCCTTGAGCACGGCACCAAACTCGCGCCAGAAGGAGGCGTACTGGTCGCGCTTGGCCTGGTCTTCGTGGTTGGCCAGCTCTTCGAGCATGGACAGCACGCGCTTGGTGCAGCCTTCGCGGATTGCCTTGACGTCGCGGCTTTCCTGCAGGATCTCGCGGCTGACGTTGAGCGGCAGGTCGGCCGAGTCAATCACGCCCTTGACGAAGCGCAGGTAGGTGGGCAGCAGCGCTTCGGCGTCGTCCATGATGAAGACGCGCTTGACGTAGAGCTTGAGACCTCCGCGCTTGTCGCGGTTCCACAGGTCGAACGGGGCCTTGGCGGGCACGTACAGCAGCTGGGTGTACTCGCTGCGGCCTTCGACGCGGTTGTGGGTGTAGGCCAGCGCATCTTCGCTGTCGTGGCTGAGCTGCTTGTAGAACTCCTGGTACTGCTCGGGCGTGACGTCGCTCTTGCTGCGGGTCCACAGGGCGGCGGCCTGGTTGACGGTCTCCCATTCATCCTTGACAACATACTCGCCCTTGTCCTTGTCCCACTCTTCCTTTTGCATCAGGATGGGCAGGGAGATGTGGTCGGAGTACTTGCCGATGATGCTGCGCAGTTTCCAGGCGGCGAGGAATTCGTCTTCGCCTTCGCGCAGGTGCAAGATGATGTCGGTGCCGCGGCCGGGCTTGGTGATGGTGTCGACCTCGAAGTCGCCAGTGCCTTCACTGCTCCAGCGCACGCCCTCTTCGGCCTTCAAGCCGGCACGGCGCGATTCGACGGTGATGCGGTCGGCGACGATGTAGCCGCTGTAGAAACCCACGCCGAACTGGCCGATGAGCTGAGCGTCCTTCTTCTGGTCGCCGGACAGTCGCCCCATGAAGTCCTTGGTGCCGCTTTTGGCGATGGTGCCCAGGTGGTCGATGGCCTCTTGGGCGCTCATGCCGATGCCGTTGTCACGGATGGTGATGGTGCGGTTGGCCTTGTCGACGAGCACGCGCACGTCCAGATTGGGCGCGTCTTCATAGAGCTCGTTGTGATCGAGGGCTTCGAAGCGCAGCTTGTCGCAGGCATCGGAGGCGTTGGAGATCAGCTCGCGCAGGAAGATTTCCTTGTTGGAGTACAGCGCGTGCGTGACCAGGTGCAGCAGTTGCTTGACTTCGGCCTGGAAGGAATGGGTTTGCTTGGTCATGGCTGGTTCTGATGCAGACAAAAAGGGTTGCAAGGGTTACCGTAGCGGATGGGCCGAGAGATGGCGGCGGCCTCGTTTTTTTCAAGAGCCGGTGATGCGATGAAGATTTTTTGCGACAAGGCTTGCGCGCAGCCGAAAAGTCGGCATATACTTTAGGTCTTGATGGCGCTTTAGCTCAGCCGGTTAGAGCGACGGAATCATAATCCGCAGGTCCGGGGTTCGAATCCCTGAAGCGCCACCAGAATTTCTCTAAGCGTGACAACGACTTAGACAAAAAAGCCACCCTCGCGGTGGCTTTTTTCTTTGTCTGCTTACATCACTATGTAACGACGGATGTAAGCAGATTTGGTGGCTTCAAGCCCTCGCTGTCGGCACGTCACTCCACTGCGTCGTGTAGCTGGGTGTCTTTCGGACCTGACGCATCCCCCAGGTGTCGGCACCTTGGCTTAGCCTTGAGCTTCCACCGAGCAACACCGTCCTCTTGCCAAACCGCTCGTTGACGCGGTCCATGGCGTGAATCAACTTGGACCGGTCTCGGCTCGGTCGTCGGCTCGTTCCAATCCAACGCTCCTTGCACTAAGGTGTCCGGCACGAGGCCCAGCAGCATGACCCCGGCCTTGGCCAACTGGACTCCGGGCGCATAGATGGTAAGCGTCCGACGACGACCCTCTAGCCAAGGCTGTATGGCGGCGTGAAGATCGCGTCCACTATGGAGAAGATGGTGGACGCGATCGCAAAACAAGACTCAGACGCCAAGACAGGCGTTGTGGGTGTACGCAAGCGGCGGACGTACAGCAAACAGTTCAAGGCCGAGGTGGCGGCGCAATGCCTGATGCCCGGCGCATCGGTGTCAGCGATTGCCCTGAGCCATGGCATCAACGCCAACGTGATTCGCAAGTGGCTGCCGCCAGGGCCTGTGCCCATGGCCCGCGCACCAGTGCTGTTGCCGGTGATGATTGAGCCCGATACACCGCCTGCACAGCCGGCAGCGACGCAGCCCATCGAACTGAGCATGCATGGCGCCACCCTGTGCCTGCCGCCTGGCTTTGCCGCGCAGGATCTGCGCAGCATCCTGCAAGTGCTGCGCTCACTGCCATGATCGGATTGCCAGCGGGCACCCGCGTCTGGCTGGCCGCTGGCCACACCGACATGCGCAAGGGTTTCGATGGTCTGGCCGCTGTGGCGCAAGAAGTCTTGCTGCAGGATCCGTTTGGCGGCCATGTCTTCGTCTTCCGTGGCCGGCGCGGCGACATCATCAAGCTGCTGTGGTGGGATGGACAGGGCCTTTGCCTGCTGAGCAAGCGCCTGGAGAAGGGGCGCTTCGTGTGGCCGCAGGCCGATGGCGGCAAGGTCAGTCTGAGCCCGGCGCAGCTGTCGATGCTGTTGGAGGGCATCGACTGGCGCATGCCCGAGCGCACCTGGCGACCAGAGCGTGCTGCCTGAATCTGGTTGACATCGCATCCCCCGTGGCGTGATCGCTGAGCCTTGGGCACAGTATCGTCATGCCACACGATCCGCACCCGCATGACCACTGCGAGCTGTCTCGCCAGTTGCGCGACAGCCGCCAGGAACTGGCCCATGCCAAGCTGCTGATTGACAAGCTCAAGACCGAGATCGCCTACCTGCGCCGCATGCACTTTGGCCGCAGCAGCGAGCAACTCGATGTGGCCGCACAGATGGAACTGTTGGCACCCGCGACAACGGTGGAGCCACCAGCGGCCAACGACGAGCCTGAAGGTGGTGCCAACAACCGCAAGCGCTCACGCAAAAGCCGCCAAGGCCTGCGCGACTTGCCAGCCCATCTGCCACGCGAGATCGTGGTGCACACGCCCGATGCGGGCTGCGCTTGCGGCGCCTGCCTGGACGCGCTGCGCCCCATTGGCCAAGACGTCAGTGAAGTGCTCGACTACCTGCCCGGTCAGTTCAAGGTCATCCGCCATGTGCGGCCCCGCCTGGCCTGCCCGGCGTGCGACAGCATCGTACAAGCCAGTGCGCCGAGCCGTCCGCTCGATCGTGGCATGGCCGGCGCCGGCCTGCTGGCCCATGTGCTGGTGAGCAAGTATGCCGATCACACCCCGCTGTATCGCCTCTCGCAGATCTATGCCCGCCAGGGTGTGGACCTGGAGCGCTCGACCCTGGCTGACTGGGTGGGTGCAGCGGCTGCGTTGCTCAGCCCCTTGACGCAAGCCATCGGCCGTCATGTGCTGGCCGCCGCCAAGATCCACACCGACGACACGCCGATCCGGGTTCTGGGTGGCCAGGGTCAACAGGCACGCACTGGGCGATTGTGGACCTATGTGCGCGACGACCGCGCCAGCGGTGACGCCAGGCCACAGGCTGTATGGTTCCAATACTCCCCCAATCGCAAAGGCGAGCATCCCAGGCGTCACTTGGCCGGCTTCAAGGGCATCGTGCAGGCAGACGCCTTCGCGGGCTACGACCGGCTGTTCGACAGCGGCGAGATCATCGAGGCCGGCTGCTGGGCCCATGCCCGGCGCAAGTTCTACGACGTGCACATGCCGCCACACAGCAAAATGCCGCGCTGGTGGAGGAAAGTGCCGCGGCTGCGGAGAGCCTGAGCAATCAGGCACGCCATCTGGTGAACACGATGGCGTCCTTCAAGTTGAGCGCCGCGGACCTGCGCGAAGTGCCACAGGTCCGCTGAGGGCTCAGGGTGATCTGGTCAGGCGATCAGATCACGCCTTGTGCCAGCATGGCGTCGGCGACCTTGACGAAACCGCCGACGTTGGCACCGTTGACGTAGCTGACCGAGCCGTCGGCGCGACGACCGTGACGCACGCACACCTCATGGATGCTGCGCATGATGCCCAGCAGTCGGGCGTCGACCTCTTCACGGGTCCAGGACAGGCGGATGGCGTTCTGGCTCATCTCCAGACCGGAGGTGGCCACCCCCCCGGCGTTCGAGGCCTTGCCAGGCGCGTACAAGATGCCGTTGCCCTCGAAGACATGCACGGCCTCGAGCGTGGAGGGCATGTTGGCGCCTTCGGCCACGCAGATGACACCGTTCTTGACCAGGGTTTCGGCATCCTTGCCATCCAGTTCGTTCTGGGTCGCGCAAGGCAGGGCAACGTCCACCGGGATGCTCCACGGGCGCACGCCTTCCATGAACACGGTACCAGGCACGCGCTTGGCATAGTCACCGACGCGGCCATAGAGGTGGTTCTTCACTTCCATCAGTTCGGCCAGCTTGGCCGGGGTGAAGCCGGCTTCGTCGTACACGGTGCCGCTGGAGTCGGACACGGTGACGACCTTGGCGCCCAGGGCCATGGCCTTCTCGACGGCGTACTGGGCGACGTTGCCCGAACCCGAGACGCTGACGCGCATGCCCTCGAAGTTGCGCCCCTTGAGTTTGAGCATCTCTTCGGCGAAATAGACGGTGCCGTAACCGGTGGCTTCCGGACGGATCAGCGAGCCGCCAAAGCTCAAGCCCTTGCCGGTGAACACGCAGTCAGCGCGGTTGCTGAGCTTCTTGTACATGCCGGCCATGTAGCCGACCTCGCGACCGCCCACACCGATGTCACCCGCGGGCACGTCCGTGTCGGCGCCCACATGGCGGAACAACTCGCTGACGAAGGCCTGGCAGAAGCGCATGATTTCGCCCTGGCTCTTGCCCTTGGGGTCGAAATCCGCGCCACCCTTGCCACCGCCCATGGGCAGCGTGGTCAGCGCATTCTTGAAGGTTTGCTCGAACGCCAGGAACTTCAGGATGGACAGGTTCACCGAAGGGTGGAAGCGGATGCCGCCCTTGTAAGGACCGATGGAGGAGCTGTGCTGGATGCGGTAGCCGCGGTTGACCTGCACCTGCCCACGGTCGTCGACCCAGGAGACGCGGAACATGATGATGCGCTCGGGCTCGACCAGTCGCTCCAGCAAACTCTGCTCGGCGTACTTGGGGTTCTGCTCGATGAAGGGCCACAGGCTGTCCATCACCTCGGTGACGGCCTGGAGGAATTCGGGTTGGCCGGGGTTGCGGGCCGCAACCTGGCTCAGAAAGCTGTCCAGCGACTGAATTTTCATGATGTGAGCACCACCAAGGTGCATTGGTGAAAAGCGGGTCGAACATTCTGGCATACAGCACCCCACCATGGTGCACACAAGGTCAGCAGGCGAGCGCCGCAGTCAAGCAAATGCACCACCTCGGTGCGACTCGTTCACCCTTCTTCGCCTGATCGCGATCCACTCAGGAAAATACGAATGATTCCTGTTATCTTTATAATCATGTCGCGTGTGAACCCACGCCCCTCTTCAACGGACACCAAGGAAACTGTCACATGGCTCGTTTGACCTCCCGCGTTGCCGCCCTCACCTTGATCGCGCTGGCCTGCCAGGGCACTGCCCACGCCGCCGATGCGGTGCTCAACATCTACTCGGCACGCCACTATCAAACCGATGAGGCGCTGTACAACGACTTCACCAAGCAGACCGGCATCAAGATCAATCGCCTGGATGGCAAGGAAGATGAACTGCTGGAGCGCATCAAGAACGAAGGTGCCAACTCGCCAGCCGACATCCTGATCACCGTGGATGCCGCTCGCCTGGAGATTGCAGACAGCCTCGGCCTGTTTCAGCCCATCCAGTCGAAGGTGCTGAACGCCCGCATCCCAGCCCACTTGCGCACACCAACCTGGGTGGCGTTTTCGACCCGCGCCCGCGTGATCGCGTACAACAAGAACGCCGTGAAGGCCGAATGGGTGCAGACCTACGCCGATCTGGCCAATCCACGCCTGAAGGATCAGGTGTGCGTGCGCTCGGGCTCACACCCTTACAACCTGTCGCTGGGGGCGGCCATGATCGCCCATGAAGGCGAAGCGAAGACGGAGAACTGGGCACGTGGCCTGGTGGCCAACTTTGCCCGCGCGCCCAAGGGCGGTGACACGGATCAGCTCAAGGCGGTGGCGGCAGGCGAGTGCGGCGTGACCATCTCGAACAGCTACTACCTGGCCCGCCTGATGCGCTCGACCAAACCGGAAGACCGCAAGGTGGTCGAATCCTTGGGGGTGGCCTGGCCCAACCAGAAGAGCTGGGGCACCCACATCAACATCTCGGGGGCAGGCATCATCAAGACCGCGCCCAACCGTGACGCCGCGATCAAGTTTCTGGAGTACCTGAGCAGCGACAAGGCCCAAGCCTATTTTGCCGATGGCAACAACGAATGGCCGGCCGTGAGCGCGGTGAAGATCGACAACCCGGCTCTGAAGGCCCTGGGCACCTTCAAGCCCGACACCTTGCCGGTGGGCGATCTGGCCCGCAACGCCGCCAAGGCTCAGAAGGCTTTCGACCGCGCTGGCTGGCGTTGATGATCAGTGCGGGGTCGCAGAGCCCTGGCGGGCTTTGGCGATCTCGCGGCTGAGCACGATCAGGGGCAGCAGCCCCACCACGACGATGGCCAAAGCCGAGGTGGAAGCCTCGGCCAGGCGCTCGTCGGATGCGAGGTTGTAAGCCTGCGTGGCCAGGGTGTCGAAGTTGAAGGGCCGCATCACCAGCGTGGCCGGCAGCTCCTTCATCACGTCGATGAACACCAGCAAGGCCGCGGTCAAGAGGCTGCCACGCAGAAGCGGGAAATGCACGCGACGCAATGTGGCGGCCGGGCTCAAGCCCAGGCTGCGTGCCGCGTTGTCCATGCTGGGCGTGATTTTGAGCAAGCCCGCATCCACCGACTGCACTGCCGGCGTCAGGAAACGCACGACACAGGCGTACACCAGTCCGGCAATCCCCCCCGTCAGGACCAGGCCAGACTGCCAGTCAAAATGGTGGGTCAACCAGTTCGTCAGCACATTGTCGATGCGGGACACGGGGATGAGCACCCCCACCGCGATCACCGTCCCCGGCAGCGCATAGCCCAGGCCACCCAAGCGGTGCACGCTGCGCACCACCCAGGAATTGGCCCGCAAACGGGCGGCATAGCCCAACAGCAAGGCCAAGGTCACGGCGATCAAGGCTGTCAGACCTGAGACGGTGACACTGTTGGTCGCCAACTCGATGAAACGTGCGCCGAATTGAGCGTCGCCTTCGGTGATCGCCATCTCCAGCAGGATGCCGGCGGGCAACAAAAAGCCCGTGACGAAAGGAATCAGGCAGGCGACAACGGCCAGTGCAGCACGCACGCCGCGCAAACGTCGAGCCTGGAAGCGGGCACGGCGCAAGGTCGTGTCGTGAAAGCGCGCTCGGCCGCGTGACAGGCGTTCGAAGGCCAGCACCAGGATCACGAAGCCCAACAAGGCGGTGGACAACTGCGCTGCAGCCACGCGGTCACCCAGCGAGAACCACGCCCGGTAGATGCCAGTGGTGAAGGTCTGCACGCCAAAGTAGGAGACCGCGCCAAAGTCGGCCAAGGTTTCCATCAGCGCCAGCGAGACGCCCGCGGCGATGGCGGGACGCGCCAGCGGCAGCGACACGCGCCAAAAGCTGGCCCACGGACCCAAGCCTAGCGACCGGCCAACCTCCAGCATGCCGCCAGCCCGCTCCAGAAACGCCGTGCGCGCCAGCATGTAGACATAGGGATAGAGCACCAGCGAGAACAGGATCACCGCGCCGCCCAGAGAGCGCACATCAGGGAACCAGTAATCCGCACGCGTCCAGCCAAAGGTGTCGCGCAACGCCGTCTGCACCGGCCCCACGAACTGCAGCAGATCGGTGTAGGTGTAGGCCATGACATAGCCGGGCACGGCCAGGGGCAGCACCAAGGCCCACTCCAGCATGCCGCGCAACGGGAAGTTGTAGCGCGTCACCAGCCAGGCCGCGCCGACACCCATGCTGGCCGTCCCCAAGCCCACGCCCAGGCACAGCCACAGCGTGGACCACAGGTAGTCCGGCAGCACCGTGGAGGCCAGATGCGACCAGGTGTCACTGGTGCCCGTGCTGAGCACATGGCTGATGACCGCCAACACCGGCAAGGCCACCAAGGCCCCAACGAGCACCGCCCAGGCGGTGAGCCACCCTGACCGCCAGCGCGCAGCAAACGGCCGAGAGGAGGACACAACGGAAGGAGAATGAGGAGAGACTGCCGGCTTCATGGTGAATTGAGAATTATCATCGTTTCATTGCCGGTTTCCGAATTTGTTTGCCTCATGCCTGCCTCGGCCTCCTCTGCCCTGCCCCCGGTCACCGATCCCAGCCAAGCTTGGCTGGTCGTGGACGACGTCACCTTGCGCTACGGCAAACGCGCCATCCTCGAGCACTTGAGCTTTGCGCTGCCCCAGGGGGGCATTGCCTGCCTGCTGGGCCCCTCGGGCTGCGGCAAGACCACGGCCCTGCGCGCCATCGCAGGCTTCGAGCCGATCAGCGCAGGCGCCATCCGGCTGGCTGGTCAGGTGCTCAGCGCGCCCGGTCAGATCACGCCGCCCGAGAAGCGCCGCATCGGCATGGTGTTCCAGGACTACGCTTTGTTCCCACACCTGACGGTGGCACAAAACGTCGGCTTTGGCCTCAAGGGTCGCGCCGATGCCGCGCAGCGTGTGGCCGAGATGCTCGACACTGTGGGGCTGGCACATGCCGCGCAGCGCTTCCCGCATGAGTTGTCGGGCGGCCAGCAGCAGCGCGTGGCCCTGGCACGGGCGCTCGCACCCCAGCCCAGCATGCTGTTGCTCGACGAGCCCTTCTCCAACCTGGACGTGGCCCTGCGCGAGCGACTGGCCAGCGAGGTGCGCGACATCCTCAAGGCCACCCACACCACCGCCGTGCTCGTCACCCACGACCAGCACGAGGCCTTTGCGATGGCCGACGTCATCGGTGTGATGGCCGACGGTCACCTGCAACAATGGGACACGGCCTACGGTCTGTATCACCAGCCCGCGAACCGCCGGGTCGCCAACTTCGTGGGCCAAGGAGCCTTCGTTCCGGCCGTGGTGGTCGATGACCATCACCTGCGGCTGGACGTGGGACAGAGCACCGGTGACCAGACCGTGTTCGCCACCGATGACGTGATGACCCACGCCCCCGGCACCCGGGTGGACGTGCTGATGCGCCCCGACGACGTCGTGCATGACGACGCCAGCCCGGTGAAGGCCACCGTGCTGCACAAGGCGTTCAAAGGTGCGGAGTTTCTCTACACCCTGGCCCTGAGCGATGGCACCGAGGTGCTGTCCACCGTGCCTTCGCACCACGACCATGCCATCGGTGAAGCGATTGGCATTCGCCTGGACCTCAGTCACGTGGTGGCCTTTGCCCACGCCGCCGAGTGACACCATGAGCCAACTGCCCGCCCTCATCCTGGCTGCCGGACGCGGCGAACGCATGCGCCCACTCACCGACATCACCCCAAAGCCGCTGCTGGCGGTGCAAGGCAAGCCACTCATCGTGTGGCACCTGGAAGCATTGGCACGCGACGGGGTACGCGACGTGGTGATCAACACCGCCCACCTCGAAGAACAGTTCCCGGCGGCGCTGGGCGATGGCTCGCGCTGGGGTCTGCGCATCTGCTACTCGATGGAAGGGCGCGATCACGGCGGCGCCCTGGAGACCGCTGGTGGCATGGCCCAGGCCCTGCCCTTGCTGGGTGAAGCCTACTGGGTGTTGGCCGGCGATGTGTTCGTGCCGGGCTTCCAGTTTGAGGCCGGCGCCGCGCAGGCCTTTGTGAACAGCACGGACTGGGGTCGGATGTGGTTGGTGCCCAACCCGCCCCACGTACCGCAGGGCGACTTTGCCCTCACCGCAGAGGGGCTCGTGCAACGCAAGGATCAGGCCGCCGCAGGCACACCGGCTTACACCTACTCCACCATCGGTCTGTACCGCCCGGCCATGGTCGAGGGCATCCAGCCCGGCGAGAAGGCGGCGCTGCGCCCTTGCCTGGAGCGGGCCATCGACGCCGGCCGCTTGAGCGGCCAGCTGTACACCGGCCCTTGGGTCGATGTGGGTACGCCAGAGCGGCTGGCGCAGTTGAACGCCGAATCCTGACGCCCTTCCTGCACGGGCACCCAGCCCTGCCACCCCAGACGGGCGGAAAAGCCCCACAGACAGCAGGCCAGCGGCTAAAATCGGCGTCCGATCAACAGCCCCTGGATCTACACCATGCCCCGCTGTCTTTCGATGGCCCTGGCCGCTGCGGCCCTGGCTGTCCCTGCGCTGAGCTGCGCACAAGTGGCCAGAACCATGCCGATGGACTCCCTGCGTGGCGAGGTCACCTTCGGCCAGCCACCTGAAGTCCTGCTCAACGGGCAGCCCATGCGCCTGGCACCGGGTGCCCGTATCCGCGACCCTCAGAACATGCTGGTGCTCTCTGGCGCCCTGGTGGGCCAAAAGCTCAAGGTCAACTACACCGTAGACCCTTACGGGCTGTTGTTCAACGTGTGGATCTTGCGTGCGGACGAGTTGGCCAAGCGTTGGCCCAGCACGCCCAAAGAAGCCGCCACCTGGACCTACGACCCGATCAATTTTGCCTGGATCAAGCCCTGATCCCTTCCCGACCCATGAGCACCGCGCCCGAGACCAAGAAGGTCTACATCAAGACCTATGGCTGCCAGATGAACGAATATGACTCGGACAAGATGTCCGACGTCATGAACGCCGCCAAAGGCTACACGCCCACTGACAACCCCGAAGAGGCCGATCTGATCCTCTTCAACACCTGCTCCATCCGCGAGAAGGCCCAGGAGAAGGTCTTCTCCGACCTCGGTCGCGTCAAGCACCTCAAAGAAAAAGGCGTGATGATCGGCGTGGGCGGCTGCGTGGCCAGCCAGGAAGGTGCGGCCATCATCGAGCGCGCACCCTATGTGGACGTGGTCTTCGGCCCGCAAACCCTGCACCGTCTGCCCGCCATGCTGGAAAAGCGCCAGCAGCAAAAGCGCCCCCAGGTCGACATCAGCTTCCCCGAAATCGAGAAGTTCGACCACCTGCCGCCACCGCGCAAGGAAGGCGCCTCGGCCTTCGTCTCCATCATGGAAGGCTGCTCGAAGTACTGCAGCTACTGCGTCGTGCCCTACACCCGGGGCGAAGAGGTCTCGCGTCCCTTTGAAGATGTGCTGACCGAAGTAGCCGATCTGGTCGACCAGGGCGTCAAGGAAATCACCCTGCTGGGCCAGAACGTCAACGGCTACCGCGGCAAAATGGGCGACACGGCCGACATCGCCGACTTCGCCACCCTCATCGAGTACATCGCCGAGATGCCGGGCCTGGAGCGCATCCGCTTCACCACCAGCCACCCCAACGAGTTCAGCCAGCGCCTGATCGACGTTTACGGCAAGACCCACAAGCTGGTCAACCACGTGCACCTGCCCGTGCAACACGGCTCCGACCGCATCCTGATGGCGATGAAGCGCGGCTACACGGCGCTGGAGTACAAGAGCACCATCCGCAAGCTGCGCGCCGTGCGTCCCAACATCAGCCTGTCGACCGACTTCATCGTTGGCTTCCCCGGCGAAACCGACGACGACTTCGACAAGCTCATGAAGCTGGCCACCGACCTGGAGTTCGACGCCTCCTTCAGCTTCATCTACAGCGCGCGCCCCGGCACCCCGGCCGCTTCGCTGCAAGATGACGCCACCTACGAGGTCAAGCTCAAGCGTCTGCAAACGCTGCAGGCCTACCTGGAAGCCAATGTGCTGCGCTACAGCGAAGCGATGGTCGGCACCACGCAGAAGATTCTGGTGGAGGGCCCCAGCCGCAAGGACCCGAGCGAGTTGATGGGCCGCACCGAGTGCAACCGCATCGTCAACTTCGCCGCCGGCCCCACGCAGGCCCTGCGTGACCGCCTGATCGGCCAACTCATTGACGTGAAGATCACCAAGGCCTTCCCGCATTCGCTGCGGGCCGATGTGGTCCTGCCTCACGCTGCCTGAGCCGGCCTCCGGGGACTCGGGTTCACCCTGATGCCAGGGTAACCACCACGATCACAGCGTGACGTAATCGACAGGTGCCCCCCCTTAGGGGTATGACCCGACTGTCATGCATGGCGATTCGGCAGAATCTGCAAGAAATTGCAATTCCGGTAAATCGCCATGCAACTTCTGCGGCTGTGCGCCCATCAGATTCAGCTCAACAAGCCCTTGCCCTGGAACGTGCGCAATGAGCCCGGGCATTTGCTGCTGGGCAAAGGTTTCGTGCTGACCAATCAGGCTCAGATCGACAGCTTGCTGGCGCGCGGCGTGTACGTGGACAAAGACGAGTTCGACGCCGTCCAGCGGACCAGTTACGCCCCCGAGAAGCGCAAGGACCCGTTCTCGCTGTGGAACAACATCCTCAAGCGGACAGGCACGCTTCTGCGCCAATTTCAAGACAATCCGCAATTCGCCAAAGACATCACCGACCTGTCGGGCCAGGTACACGCGGCCATGCAAGCCGACCAGGAGGTTGGCACTTTCGAGATGATGCATGGTGACGCCACGGGCTACTCCGTTTCACACTCGCTGCAAACAGCGTTCGTCGCCAGTCTCGCCGCTGAGCGGCTGGGCTGGAGCGAAAGCGAAAAGCTCACGCTCATCCGCGCGTCCTTGACGATGAACATCGCCATGCTGGATCTGCAAAACACCCTGGCCGCGCAAACCACACCTTTGACGCCTGCCCAGCGTGCGGACATCGACAACCACGCCAAACGAGGCAGAGCGATGCTGGAGTCCGCTCAAGTCACCTGTCAGGACTGGCTGCGCACCGTGGAGCACCACCATGTCACCGTCGATGGTCGCGACATCCCTCAAGATCGCACCGACATCAGCCCGCTGGCCTGCATGGTGCACTACGCCGATGTCTACCTCGCTCGCATCAGCCCACGTGCCACCCGGGCAGGGCAAGCCGTGAACGTTGCCGCACGTGACCTGTTCATGAAAGCCGGCGGCGCCAACAACCCGTATGCCGCGGCCATCATCAAGGAGATGGGCATCTACCCGCCTGGCAGCTTCGTGAAACTGGCCAATGGCGACACCGCCGTGGTCGTACGCAAAGGCGAAACTGCCGTCACCCCTCAGGTACACAGCCTGATCAGCGCCGACGGCTGGGTCTTCCCCGACTCCAAACTGCGCGACACGGCCAAAGCCGAGTTCAAGGTCACGGCCGCGGTACCACGCGGCAACGTGATGCTGACCCTGAACCGCGCCAAGCTTTTCGGGTACGCCACCGCCTGACACCTCCCACCCAGGCATTTGCGATCTGCAACGCCCACGTCCGGGCACCGAGTCCGCGATCCGCAGTTACCATGGAGCGTGTAACGCCATCCCCACCAGCGGTGGAGACCAGCGTGCGCCCTGGACACGCTCGAGATCAGTCGGAACGAAGCAGACATGTCGGAGAAACCCAAGGATCCCTTCCTGCTGTGGAGCAGCATCCACAAGCGAACGGGCATGCTGCTGCGCCAGCACAAGGACAACCCCCGCTTTGCCCAGGATCTGAGCGAGCTCGCAGGGGTCATCCATTGGGCCATGCAGCAGGACCAAGAGATTGGCACCTTCGAGATGATGCACGGCGAAACCATGGGCTATGCCATTGCCCACTCCCTGCAGACTGCCTTCGTGGCCAGTCTGGCTGCCGGGCGTCTGGGCTGGAGCGAATCGGATCGCTTGACCCTGGTCCGCGCCTCGCTGACGATGAACATCGCCATGCTGGACCTGCAAAATGTGCTGTCCCTGCAAACCACGCCGCTCACCGCCAAACAACGCGCCGAGATCGACAGCCACCCCTTGCGAGGACGCGAGATCCTGGAAGCAGCCAACGTGACCAGCGAGGATTGGTTGCGCACGGTCGAACAGCACCACGTCACGCTCGATGGCCGAGACGTGCCGCAAGACCGCACCAATCTCAGCCAACTGGCCTGCATGGTGCACTACGCCGATGTGTACATGGCACGCATCAGTCCGCGTGCCTCAAGGGTGGCCCAGCCCGTCAACATCGCTGCGCGAGAGCTGTTCATGAAAGCCGGCGGTGCCGACAACCCCTATGCCGCCGCCATCATCAAGGAAATGGGCCTCTACCCCCCTGGCACCTTTGTGAAACTGGCCAATGGCGACACGGCCGTGGTCGTGCGAAAGGGAGAGACCGCCGCCGCCCCTCAGGTGCACAGTCTGATCAGTGCGGACGGCTGGGTGTTCCCCGACTCCAAGCTGCGCGATACGGCCAAAAGCGAGTTCCGGATCACGGCCTCCGTCCCGCGCGGGGACGTGATGCTGAGCCTGGACCGCGCCAAGCTCTTCGGCTACGCCACGGCCTGAGTCAGGGCGGCCACGAGCTGGTCGACCTGTGCCAGCGTGTGAGCCGCGGACAAGGAGATGCGCAGGCGTGCGGTCCCCTCCGGTACGGTGGGCGGCCGGATGGCGGGCACCCACACCCCCTGTTCGTCGAGCTTGGCCATCACCGCCAGAGCCGCTTCGTTGCTGCCAATGATCAAAGGCTGGATGGCCGTGTCCGATGGCATCAGATGCCAGGGCAGACCGGCTGCCGCCACGCCCTCGCGCAGGCGCTGTTGCAATGCCCGCAGGTGATCGCGGCGCCAACCCTCTTCCTGCATGACGCGCACGCTGGCGCGCAGGGCCTCGGCGATCATCGCCGGGGTGCCCGTGGCAAACATGTAGGTGCGCGCTTTTTGCAGCACCCACTCGACCATGCTGGGCTCACCGGCCACAAAGGCGCCGGCCACCCCGGCCGCCTTGCCCAAGGTCGCCATGTAGATCAGGCGATCCATGCGTCCCTGCCAGGCGGGTGCCACGCCGTCGCGCCCGGCCATGCCAAAGTACGACAAGGTGCCCTCTCCGTGCTCGCCCAGCACGCCAAAGCCGTGGGCGTCGTCGATCATCAGCCAGGCATCGTGGCGTTCGCACAGGGCCATCAAGGCCGGCACATCGGCCACATTGCCGTCCATGCTGAAGACGGCGTCGGTCACCACCAGCTTGCGGCGGGCCGTGCTGGCCTGCAAGGCCTGCTCCAGTGCGGCCAGATCGGCGTGCGGCACCACATGCAGCTCGGCCCGTGACAGGCGAATGCCATCGATCAGGCAGGCGTGGTTGAGCGCGTCGGAGAACACCGCATCGCCCTTGCCCACCAGGGCCGGGATGATGCCGACGTTGGCTGCATAGCCCGCATAGAAGTACAAGGCACGCGGCAAGCCGACCAGTGCGGCCAACTCGTGCTCCAGAGCCTCGTGCGCCGGACTGTGCCCACAGACCAGAGGCGAAGCCGTGGCCCCCACGCCATAGCGAGCGGCGGCTTCCTGCGCGGCCGTGATGACCGCCGGATGCTGGGACAGGCCCAGGTAGTCGTTGCTGCCAAAGGACAGGCGCGCCTGCCCGTTGATCAGGTAGTGGGTGCCGCGCAGGTCCTCTTCGTCGGCAGACAGGTCCACGGGCGCCTTCAGAGGCATCACCTGGCGGCGCTGACGGGCCAGGTGGGCGGTGCGCAGTTGCGCCAGTTCTTGGTCAAACAATCCAGTCATCCGCCAAGGTTAACCCCAAGTGCTGGGTTTTCCGGCCTCAACGGTTCCAGGCAGCGAACAGGCCTGCACGGGCCGCCTGGGTGATCGCAGCCACCCCGGGATGGGTGATGCGCCGCTCCACCGTGATCACATAAAACTCTTCGATGAGGTCGGTGGCCTCGCCCAACAGGTGCACGCCGTACTGGGCACGCACCTCCTGGTCCAGCACCATGGGCGCGACGAACACCCCGTGGCCCTGCTTGCCCAACTCGGTCACCAGCGCGCCATCGTCGAACTCACCCACCACGCGAGGGCGCAGCTTGTGCTTGCCCAGCCACTGGGTCAGGCGCACGCCCATGGCCGAATCGGCCCCTGGGGCCAGCAAAGGCAGCCCATCCAGGCAGGCTGGGAACACCCCTTGCGCGCGCTCGGCCAAGGCCGGTGCGGCATAGAAACCCACGTTGGCGCCACCGAGTCGGTGGTTGAAGGCGGTCACGCTCAGGGCCGGCGGCAGCGGGATGTCGGACAGGACAAGGTCCAGGCGGTGCACAGCCAGCTCGGCCAGCAGGCTGTCGAGCTTGCCTTCGCGGCTGATGACCTTGAAGGGCTGCGTCTGGCTCATGGCCGGCTCCAGCAGGCGGGTCACCACCAGCTTGGGCACCGCATCGGCATTGCCCACGCGCAGCTCCACCGGGCGCAAGGCACCCTTGGGCTGGCGCACCACCTGCTCCAGTTCGGCCCCCAGGTTGAAAATGTCCTGAGCGTAGCTGAAGGCGAGCTGGCCGGTCTCGGTCATCTCCAGCTTGCGGCCCTTCTTGCGAAACAGCGGGTGGCCGAAATGCTCTTCCAGCAGCTGGATCTGGCCGCTGATGGTTTGGGGCGTGACGTGCAGGTGCTCGCCCGCCTTCACGACGCCGCCCAGGCGTGCCACGGTCCAGAAGTACAACAGGTGCTTGTAGTTCATTTCGGTTTCACCGATATGTTTTCGTCAAAAAACCGAATTTACGCGAAACATTGACCTGCGTACAGTGCGTCGTGTCGTGGTCCGTATCCGGTGCCACAGTTTTCTGCAAGGAGTTTCTCCATGTCCAACGACATCCGATCCGAAGTGCGCGCGTTCCCCATGGGCGACGTCACCACGGTGACGCCTGCCAGCGCCCAACGCGTGCTGCGCAACACCTACGCCCTGCTGGGCCTGACCCTGGCGTTCAGCGCCCTGGTCGCCGGCCTGGCCATGAGCCTGAAGCTGCCGCACCCCGGCATCCTGGTGACCCTGGTGGGCTTTTACGGCCTGTTCTTCCTGGTCAACAAGACGGCCAACAGCGGCAAGGGCGTGCTGGCCGTGTTCGCCCTGACCGGCTTCATGGGCTACACCCTGGGCCCCACCCTGAACGCCGTGATGAGCCTGCCCGGTGGCAGCGCCGCCATCACCAACGCCCTGGCTGCCACGGCTGCGGCTTTCCTGGGACTGTCGGCCATCGCCTTGACCACCAAGCGTGACTTCAGCTTCATGGGCAAGTTCCTGATGATCGGCATGCTGACCGCAATGGTGCTGGGCTTGGGTGCGATCTTCTTCGAGATCCCCGCGCTGAGCCTGGCTGTGTCGGGCATGGTCGTGCTACTGGCCAGCGGCATGATCCTGTTCGAGACCAGCCGCATCGTCAACGGCGGTGAAACCAACTACGTGATGGCCACCGTGGGCCTGTTCGTGTCGATCTACAACCTGTTCAGCAGCCTGCTGATGCTGTTCGGCCTGGGTGGCGGCAGCGACGACTGAACAAGTGAACGAGTGTGGTGCCAGCTTGACGGAAGGGGTTGTGTGACCCACAGCCTGTAGACGGGTCAAGCTTTGATCGCCCGGTGTCGGCTTCGGCCACACCGGGCGTTTTTCATGGGAACACGGAGATGGCGCCGATGGCTCGGATCAGATGGGTCCATGCGGGCGCATCGGCTCCGAGCAGCCTTCAGGGCAGGCGAAAGCTGCGCGCCAGCTCGGCCGGATCGGCGTCCGGCTGCCATGGCCAGTGCGCCAGCAATGGGGCCTGCAAGCGTGCCTTCAGCGTGGCCAGGTTGGCCGCCTGCTCCGACATCTGCGGGTCGATCACATTGGCCACCCAGCCGGCCAGCTTCAGGCCGCGCGCCAGGATGGCCTCTTGCGTCAGCAGCGCATGGTTGATGCAGCCCAGGCGCACGCCCACCGTCAGGATGATGGGCAGGTTCAAACGCTGCGCCAGGTCGGCGCTGGTCACCCAGTCACCGCCCAGATCGGGATCGGGCTCGCACAGCGGCACGATGAAGCCGCCGGCGCCCTCCACCACCACTGCGTCGGCGTGCTGACGCAGCGCGTGAAAGCTGGCCTCGATGTGGTCGAGGTCGATCACCACGCCGGCGCGACGGGCCGCGATGTGCGGCGACACGGCATCGGGCAAGGCATAGGGGTTATCGAAGCCGCCGGGCACACGCAGGCTGGCCGCCGCGCGCATGGCAGCGACGTCCTCGTTGAGCCAGTGGCCGGGCTCGTCGCCCTGCTCCTCCACCCAGTCGCAGCCGGAGGCCACCGGCTTCATGCCGACCACGCGGGCATGACCGGCCTGGCGCAGCGCATGGATGACGGTGGTGCTGGTGCGGGTCTTGCCAACGCCGGTGTCGGTGCCGGTGATGAAGTAAGCGAGGGACATGTCAGGGCGCTCGGGGTCAGGGGTTCAAGCCATGCGCACGGCATCGGTGGCAGGAACGGCGTTCGATACCGACGACACAGGCAAGGCGTCGATCTCGGCCAGCACCTGATCGAGCACGCGTACCAGGCCCTCGGCCAGCGCGCGCTGGTCGGACTCGGTCAGCACATACGGAGGCATGACGTAGAGCGTGCTGCCGATGGGACGCAGCAGCAGGCCGGCGTCCAGCGCGGCGCGGTGGTAGCGGGCGGCAAAGGTCGGCTCGGCCGTATCAATGTCCCAGGCCCAGATCATGCCCAGGTGGCGCGTGGCCTTGACACGCGGGTGGGCGCGCAGCGGCGCGGTCAACTGCGTGAACCGCTCGGCGACCACGCGGTTGCGACTCAACACATCGTGACCGTCGGCATCGCGGGCGGCAAAGGTGTCAAGCACGGCCAGGGCGGCGCGGCAGGCCAGCGGGTTGCCGGTGTACGAGTGCGAGTGCAGGAAACCGTGCACCGTACGGTCGTCGTAGAAGGCCACGTACACCGCGTCGGTCGTCAGCACGGCCGACAGGGGCAGCACGCCCCCGGTCAGCCCCTTGCTCAGGCAGATGAAGTCGGGCTTGACCCCGCTGCCATCGGCCCGGCGCGCCTGCTGGTGCGCAAACAAGGTGCCGGTGCGGCCAAAGCCCACGGCGATCTCGTCGGCGATCCAGTGCACGGCGTAACGGTCGCACAACTCGCGCACGGCCACGAGGTAGTCGGGCGCGTACATGGCCATGCCAGCGGCGCCTTGCACCAGCGGCTCCAGGATCAGTGCGGCGGTGCGCGTGTGGTGCTCGGCCAGGTAGGCGGCCAGCGCATCGATCGCGGCCTGGGTGTGCGCCTCGGCGCTCACACCCGCTGCGGCATGACGCGGGTCGGGCGAGGGCAAGGTGGCGCTCAGGCGCAGCAACGGTGCGTAGGCCTCGCGGAACAGCGGGATGTCGGTGACGGACAAGGCGCCAGCGGTTTCACCGTGGTAGCCGCCTTGCAGGCCGATGAACTGGTGCTTCTCGGGCTGGCCCAGGTTGCGCCAACTGTGGGCGCTCATCTTCAGCGCGATCTCGGTGGCACTGGCACCGTCGCTGGCATAGAAGGCGTGGCCCAGGCCGGTCAAATCGGCCAGACGCTCGGACAGCTCGACCACCGGCGGATGCGTCAAGCCGGCCAGCATGATGTGGTCGAGCTTGCCCAGCTGGTCGGTGATCACCTCGCGGATCGGGCCGAAGTTGTGACCGAACAGGTTGACCCACCAAGAGCTGACCGCGTCCAGGATGCGGTGCCCCTGGTCGTCGATCAGCCAGGGCCCCTCGGCGGCGACGATGGCGCGCGGCGGGAAGCGCTCGTGCACCTTCATCTGTGTGCACGGGTGCCAGACGGCCTGACGGCTGCGTTCGGCCCAGTCCGGCTGGGTGAGGGACATCGGCGTCAGGGCAGTCATGGGTGGGGCCTTCAGGCAGTCGGTGTGGTCAGGATCGATGCAGGCCGGCGTCGCGCTCGGGCCGGATCAAGCCGGCTCGGGGCGATACAGGCAGCGGTCGCCCGCGGCGCGGGAGACGGCCACGCCCGCCACCTGCGGGATCCGCGGCTGGATGCGCTCGAAGATGAACACGCAGAGGTTCTCCAGCGTGGCGGCGCCCAGGCCGGGCACCTCGTCGAGGAAGTGGTGGTCGAGCTGGCTGCGCACCTCGGCGATCACCTCGCGCAAGATGGCCAGGTCCACGACCATGCCCGACTCGGGCTGACGCGGGCCGCGCACGATGACCTCGGCGGTGTAGGTGTGACCATGGATGCGGCGGCTGCCGGCGGCCTCTTCGGGCGACACCTGGCGCTTGAGCGTGTGCGCCGCATCGAAAGCAAAGGTCTGACTCAACTCGAACATCAACAATCCTTGCAGGGGCAGCGCGTCAGCGGATGCCCAATGATTTGTGGGTCTGGACGCTGAGCAACCAGCGCGGGTGGTCCAGACACCATTGCACGGCCCATTCCATCGCCTGGCGGCGCGCTTCGGGCTGGGCGCTGTCCATGGCCTGCACGCGCAGTTGCTGGAAATCCAGCTGCTCGAAGGCCAGCAGGTCCGCTTCGGTGAAGCCGGCTTGTGGCACGACCACCTTGAGCTCATGGCCGCGCGTCTGCACCAGCTTGGCGCCGGCCTTGGGGCTCACGCAGATCCAGTCCAGGCCCTCGGGCGCGACGACGGTGCCATTGGTCTCGACCGCGATCTCGAAGCCCTGGGCGTGCAGTGCGTCGATCAGGGCCGCATCCAGTTGCAACAGGGGCTCACCACCCGTGACGACGACGAAGCGCTGCCCTTGCCGCCCCGCTGGCGTGTCCGGCCAGAAAGAGGCAATGCGCTCGGCCAAGGCCTGCGCCGTGTCGAACTTGCCGCCGCCCAAGCCGTCGGTGCCGACGAAATCGGTGTCGCAGAACTGGCAGATGGCGCTGGCGCGGTCGGCCTCACGGCCCGTCCACAGGTTGCAGCCGGCCATGCGGCAAAACACCGCCGGGCGACCGGCATGCGTGCCCTCGCCTTGCAGGGTGTAGAAAATTTCCTTGACGCTGTAGGTCATCTCACTGCCATCCTGTCCACCACACCACGCCCGCCGAAGCCAGCACCAAGCCGGCATACGTGGCCACCGCACCATCCTGACCCGTGAGGATCAGGCCCAGTACCAACACCGCGGCATTGGCCACCGCCGTCCACTGCACCTGGCGGCGCCACGAACGGCCTTTCAGCTCCTGGCGCCACACCACGCGGGCCAGGGACGGCACGAGCAAGGCCAGCGCCAGCGCAGGCAAAAAGAAATTCCACGCGTGATTCAGCGCGCTGAAGAAACCCATGTCAGGCCTTGTGAAACGGAGGCAATGGAGGCGCCGAACTTGCGCTGCATCAAAAAAATGCGCTGTTTCGGGGCCGACACCCCAGCGCACACCCAGGGCATCCGCGTCAACGGAACCCCATGTCAGGCGGTGGATTTTATAATCGCCGGCATATGACCGTCTTGACCCTGGGACTCAACCACACAACCGCGACAGTGGACCTGCGCGGCCGGTTTGCGTTCGCGGTCGATCAGATCGCTCCGGCGCTCAAGACCCTGCGCGAACAACTCACCGGCGCGCCCCAGTCCGAAGCGGCCTTGCTGTCCACCTGCAATCGCACCGAACTGTATATGGCGGCGGCGGGCGCGGGCAAGCCGGTCCCTCAGCTGCGGCATGCCGCGATCGACTGGCTCTCCCGCACCGGTGGCGTTTCGCGCGACGAACTGCTACGCCACACCTACGTGCTCGAAGGCGGCCAAGCCGCGCGCCACGCCTTCCGCGTCGCCAGCGGACTGGACTCGATGGTGCTGGGCGAGCCGCAGATCCTCGGCCAGATGAAGCAGGCCGTGCGCGAAGCCGACACCGCCGGCACCCTGGGCACCACGCTGCACCAGCTCTTCCAGCGCAGCTTTGCCGTGGCCAAGGAAGTGCGCACCTCCACGGAAATCGGCGCGCACTCCATCAGCATGGCCGCGGCGGCCGTGCGCCTGGCCTCACAGCTGTTTGAAGACCTGAGCAAGACGCGCGTGCTCTTTGTGGGCGCGGGCGAGATGATCGAGCTCACCGCCACCCACTTTGCCGCCCGCAGCCCGCGTGCCATGGCCGTGGCCAACCGCACGCTGGAGCGCGGCGAAAAACTCGCGGCCCACCTGGGCGCCCAGGCCATCCGCCTGGCCGACCTGTCACAGCGCCTGCACGAATTCGACATCGTGGTGTCCTGCACCGCGAGTTCCCTGCCGATTATCGGCCTGGGCGCGGTCGAGCGCGCCCTGAAGGCCCGCAAGCGCCGCCCCATCTTCATGGTGGACCTGGCCGTGCCGCGCGACATCGAACCCGAGGTCGCCCGCCTGGACGACGTCTACCTCTACACCGTCGATGACCTGTCGACCATGGTGCAGACCGCGGGCGAAAAGCGCCAGGCCGCCGTCGCCCAGGCCGAGGCCATCATCGACACCGGCGTGCAAGGCTTCGTGCACTGGCTTGACCAGCGCAGCACCGTGCCCCTGATCCAGGCCCTGCATGGCCAGGCCGACCAGTGGCGCACGGCCGAACTGACCCGCGCGCGCAAACTGCTCGCCAAGGGCGAAGACGTGGACGCCGTGCTCGACGCCCTCACCCACCGCCTCACGCAAAAGATGCTGCACGGCGCCATGGTCGAGCTGCACAGCGCCGACGCGCACACCCGCCCGCAGATGGTGGCCGCCTTGTCGCGCCTGTTCCTGCGCGGTGAGGCCGTGCTGCCCACCGACCTGCAACGCCCCCGTGGCCGCCTCCTGAACGACGAGGACCTCGCGTGAGCGCCGCCCTGGCGCCTTCTCTCGCCTCTTCGCTCGAACGCCTGGCCCAGCGCCTGCAAGAGCTGGACATGGCCCTGTCCGACCCGGTCGTCGCCGCCGACAACAGACGCTTTCGCGACCTGTCGCGGGAGCACGCCGAAGTCAGCAGCGTGTGCGACCTGGCCCGCCGCCACACCCAGCGCCAGCAAGACCTCGACACCGCCCGCGAGATGCTCGCCGATGCGGGCGACGACGCCGAGATGCGCGCCATGGCCCAGGACGAGATCACCCAGGCCGAGGCCGACCTCGACCAGCTGGTCGCCCAACTGCAGACCGCCCTGCTGCCCAAGGACCCCGACGACGCGCGCAACGCCTTCATCGAAATCCGCGCGGGCACCGGGGGCGACGAGTCGGCCCTGTTCGCCGCCGACCTGGCCCGGATGTACACCCGCTATGCCGAACGCCAGGGCTGGCGCAGCGAGATCATGTCGGCCAGCGAGTCCGACCTGGGCGGCTACAAGGAAGTGGTGCTGCGCTTCGAGGGCGATGGCGTGTATGGCCAGATGAAGTTCGAGTCGGGCGGTCACCGCGTGCAACGCGTGCCCGCCACCGAAACCCAAGGCCGCATCCACACCAGCGCCTGCACGGTGGCCGTGATGCCCGAGCCCGACGAGGCCGCAGCCATCACCCTGAACCCCGCCGACCTGCGCATCGACACCTTCCGCGCCAGCGGCGCCGGCGGCCAGCACATCAACAAGACCGACTCGGCAGTGCGCGTGGTCCACCTGCCCACCGGCCTGGTCGCCGAATGCCAGGACGGCCGCAGCCAGCACAGCAACAAGGCCAAGGCCCTGCAGGTGCTGCAAGCCCGCCTGCAAGAGAAAGAACGCAGCGAGCGCGCTGCCAAGGAAGCCGCCCTGCGCAAGGGCCTGATCGGCAGCGGCGACCGCTCCGACCGCATCCGCACCTACAACTTCCCCCAAGGCCGCCTCACCGACCACCGCATCAACCTGACGATCTACAAGTTGCTCGCGGTGATGGAGGGCGAACTCGACGATGTGATTGCCGCGCTGCTCAGCGCCCAGGCCGCCGAGCAGTTGGCCGAGCTGGAGGCCGCGACCGGTGTCTGACACGCCCACCCCGCTGACCGTCGCCCAGGCCCTGGCCCGCGCTGCCGGCTGCGGCGTGGACCGCCTCGACGCCCACCTGCTGCTCGGCCATGTGCTGGGCCGCTCACGCACCTGGCTGCTGTCGCACGACACCGACCTGCTGGATGCCGAGGCCCAAGCGCGCTACCTGGCCCTGCTGGCCCGTCGCGCCGAGGGCGAACCGGCCGCCTACCTGCTGGGCGACAAGGAATTTTTCGGGCTGAACCTGCGCGTCACGCCCGACACCCTGATCCCCCGCCCGGACACCGAAACCCTGGTGCACTGGGCACTGGAACACCTGCCCACCGACCAGCCCCGCCGCGTGCTGGACCTCGGCACCGGCAGCGGCGCCATCGCCCTGGCCCTGGCGCATGAGCGCCCTCAGGCCGACGTGACGGCTGTGGACGCCAGCGCCGGCGCCTTGCAGGTGGCCCTGGACAACGCCGCCGCCCTGGGTCTGCGCCTGCGTGGCCTGCTGGGCTCCTGGTTCGCGCCGGTGGCAGGCGAACGCTTTGACCTCATCGTCAGCAACCCGCCCTACATCGCCGAGGGCGACCCGCACATGGCCGCCCTGCGCTTCGAGCCCGAAAGCGCCCTGACCGCCGGCCCCGACGGCCTCGATGACCTTCGCCAGATCGTGGCGCAGGCCCCCGATCACCTGCCCCCCGGCGGCTGGCTGCTGTTGGAGCACGGCTACGACCAGGCCGAGGCCGTGCAAACCCTGATGCGCCAACGCGGCTTTGTGGAAGTGAGTACTCACTTCGACCTGGGGCAGCAAGCCCGCTGCACCGGCGCACGCTGGCCAGGCTGAGTCGCGCAGCCCAGGTGGCGCAAGCGCAGCCCTTGCGCGGAACTGCGGTCACGAATGCACACATCTCTCTGACACAAGGCCTAGGCCGCGGCGTAGCATGACCTTCCCTCGACGGAGCCCGACATGCCTACGCCCATCGACGCCCTGCCCGACCGCACCGCCATCCACCCCACCCCGCGCCGCCTTGCCCGAGCGTGGGCCGATGCGCTGCGGAGGCCGGCGTCCTGTGCCTTGCCAGCGCGTGCATCGTTGTCCTTCGCCCTGCTGACCTGGCTGACACCGGCCCAGGCGCAACTGGTCCCGCCGACCGCCCACGCGATGCGTCAGCTGGCCCAGGCGCCCTACACCACCGTGCACCTGCCCTGGCGCCAGCCAGCCGACGGCAGTGGTCTGCAAGCCAAGGGACGGCAGCTCTGGCCGCAATGGGAAGGCCGCATCGGCGTCGTCATCGACCGCCCCGTCGACCCCTTGAAAAACAACTTCGTGCTGGCCCAGCCCAGCCCCGCGGGCCTGCAACTGCGCAGCCTGCACATCCTCTCCGACTACCACCTGGACGGCGGCTTCCGTGCCACCGCCGGCGTCTTGCGCGGCCACGTCGAACAGGCCTGGTGGACGGGCGGCGCACAAAGCCCCGGCCTCAACCTCAGCCTGCAGCGCCTCGACCTGCTGCGCCTGCCCGGCGACCATCAGGGCCGCGACCGCACCATGGCCTACGTGGGCGCAGGCTACAGCACCTCGCTGGACGACACGCCTGGCGACGCCTTCCACTCGCACTTCAACGCCGACATCGGCCTGACCGCCACCGGCCAGCGTGACGCCCGGCGCACTGACATCTCGGCCACCGACGGCCTGGGCGGCAACCCTTTGTCGGGCAAGCTGCAGTGGCGCCCCCTCATCAAGGTCTCGGTGGACTACGCCTTCTGAGCTAGGCCTTCTGAACAGGGGTGAATCAACCCCAGATCGCGCCAGACGGTCGGTCCTGATATAAGCTCGGCTGTTTTCTTTTCTACAAGATGGTGTGGTTATGAGCGACGTTCAACAACGCATTGACGATCTGGTCAAAGGCAACCGCGTGGTGCTGTTCATGAAGGGCACGGCCCAGTTCCCGCAATGCGGTTTTTCCGGCCGTGCGGTACAGATCCTCAAGGCCTGTGGCGTGACCGAGCTGACCACGGTGAACGTGCTGGAAGACGAAGGCATCCGCCAGGGCATCAAGGAATACGCCAACTGGCCGACCATCCCCCAGCTCTACATCAACGGTGAGTTCATCGGCGGCTCGGACATCATGATGGAGATGTACCAGGCTGGCGAGCTGCAACAGGTTCTCGGCGGCCAACAAGCCGGCTGATGAGCGCCATGCGCCCATCGCGCCTCATCGTGGGCATCACGGGGGCCAGCGGCGCCGTCTATGGCGTGCGCCTGCTGGAGCGCGCCCGTGCCCTCGGGGTGCAGACCCATCTGGTCGCCACCCCGGCGGGCATCCTCAATGTGCACCACGAACTGGGGCTGGACCGCTCGGCCCTGGAGGCCCTGGCCACCGAAGCCCATGCGCCCGGTGACGTGGGCGCCTGCATCGCCAGTGGCAGCTACGCCACCGATGCGATGGTGATCGCCCCCTGCACCATGAAGACCCTGGCCGCCGTGGCGCACGGCCTGGGCGACAACCTGTTGACCCGCGCGGCCGACGTAACGCTGAAAGAGCGTCGCCGCCTGGTGTTGATGGTGCGCGAAACGCCCTTCAACCTGGCGCACCTGCGCAACATGACCGCCGTCACCGAAATGGGCGGCATCGTCTTTCCGCCGCTGCCGGCGTTCTACCACCGGCCGCAAAGCATCGACGAACTGGTCAATGAAACGGTGGAACGTGTGCTGGCCCTGCTGCAGATTGAGCAGGCGCGGCCGCAAGAGTGGCGCGGCCTGTGAGCCGCGTTCAAGGCCGGGTGTAGCTGACCTTCTGCACGCCAGCCGACCCCTCGGCCAGCCGAGTGGCCTGGGCCTCCTGATCACGCCAGACCCGCGCGGCGGCGGTGACCATGTTCGGGTACTCGGCGCGGCCACGGCTGCCGTTGTAGCGCCCCAGGGCCATGAAAAGATTGCCCTTTTCACGGTCCAGGTAGTGACGCAGGATCACGCAGCCAAAGCGGATGTTGGTCTGCATGTGAAACAGCGAGGACGGATCGCCATTGCCGATGGTGCGTGACCAGAACGGCATGATCTGCATGTAGCCGCGTGCCCCGGCATGCGAGATCGCATGCTTGCGGAAACCACTTTCCACCTGGATCAGACCCAGTACCAGCGAGGGCTCCAGCCCAGCCCGCTTGGCCTCGTAGCAGACGGTGTTGAGGAACTCATGGCGCACCAGCTCCTCCGGCTTGCGCTTGCGCAAACGGGCTTCCTGGGCCTGCGTCCAGCGGGCACATTGCTGGCGTTGCGCGTCATCGGCGAACACCAGCTTGGGCGGCTCGCCCCGCCCCACGGCGGCCGACAGGGCCGAGCGCACCGAGTCGGCCAAAGGCTCCTCGATCTGCGCACCGGCCCAGGCGCTGGACAGGCTGGCGGCCAGCAGACCGGCCATCCACCCTGCATGCCCCCGCCCACGGCGCCGTGCCGGCCCCGCAGAGCACGCACCATCACTCATGGACAGACGACCCAACATGCGACCGGATGGCGACAGAAAGCGACGAAACAAGGACTTCACAGACATTTTTAGACCATAGCGCATTCGGTGCGCCTTGTCGCGCACCTTGCGCACGTGCCACTCAAGCGGCGTGCAATCGTGCCAGCAGGTGCACCAGCACATCGCTCACCGGCACCTTGGTGGCTTCGGCATCGGTGCGGCCCTGGTACTCGGCCAGACCTTCCTTGAGGCCCTTGTCGCCCAGCACCACGCGGTGCGGCACGCCAATCAACTCCCAGTCGGCAAACATCGCACCCGGGCGCTCGCCACGATCGTCGAGGATCACGTCCACGCCCTTGGCCAGCAGGTCGGCGTGCAACTGATCGGCTGCGGCCTTGACGGCTTCGGAGCGGTCGTAGCCCACCGGGCAGATCACCACGGTGAACGGCGCGATGCTGTCGGGCCAGATGATGCCGCGCGCGTCGTGCTTCTGCTCGATGGCTGCACCCAGGATGCGGGTCACGCCGATGCCGTAGCAGCCCATCTCGAAGTGCTTGGGCTTGCCGTCCACATCGAGGAAGGTCGCGTTCATCGACTGCGAATACTTGGTGCCCAGGTAGAACACGTGGCCGACTTCAATGCCACGCTGGATGGCCAGCACGCCCTGACCGTCCGGCGACGGATCACCTTCAACGACGTTGCGGATGTCGGCCACCAGATCGGGCTCGGGCAGGTCACGGCCCCAGTTCACGCCTTGCAGGTGGAAGCCCTCTTCGTTGGCGCCGCAGACGAAGTCGCTCATCTTCGCCACCGTGCGGTCGGCCACCACCTTCACGGGCTTGAGCAACTGGACCGGGCTCAGGTAGCCCGGCTTGCTGCCAAAGTGGGCGACGATTTCGCCTTCGGTGGCGAAGCGGAAACCGGCCTTCAGGCCCGCACCATCGGCCAGCTGGATCTTGCCGGCCTTGACTTCATTGAGCTCGTGGTCACCACGCACCAGCAGCAGCCAGATGGTGGACTTGACGATCTCGCCTTGCTCGTTGGTCTCGTCAGTGGCCAGCACCACGGACTTGACCGTGTGGCTCAAGGGCACGCCCAGCAGCTCGGCCACGTCCGGGCAAGTGCTCTTGCCAGGCGTCGGCACCTTGGCCAGCGCGGCGGTGGGCGCGGCGCGGTGGTCGATCAGGCCCACAGCTTCGGCCAGCTCGATGTTGGCGGCGTAGTCGCTGGTGGGGCAGTAGACGATGGCGTCTTCGCCGGTGTCGGCGATCACCTGGAACTCGTGCGAACGGTCACCACCGATGGCGCCGGTGTCGGCGGCCACGGCGCGGAACTGCAGGCCCAGGCGCTCGAAGATGCGGGTGTAGGCCGCGTACATCGCGTCATAGGTCTTGCCGGCGCTCTCGACGTCACGGTCGAAAGAATAGGCGTCCTTCATCGTGAACTCGCGGCCGCGCATCACGCCAAAGCGCGGACGGCGCTCGTCGCGGAACTTGGTCTGGATCTGGTAGAAGTTCTTGGGCAGCTGACGGTAGCTGCGCAGCTCCTGGCGGGCAATGTCGGTGATCACCTCTTCGGCGGTGGGCTGGATCACGAAGTCGCGGCCATGGCGGTCCTTGAACCGCAGCATTTCCTCGCCCATCTTCTCGAAGCGGCCTGTTTCTTCCCACAACTCGGCGGGCTGCACCACCGGCATGACCAGCTCGACGCAGCCGGCCTTGTTCAGCTCGTCGCGGATGATGTTTTCCACCTTGCGGATGGAGCGCAGGCCCATCGGCATGTAGTTGTAGAGGCCCGCCCCCAGCTTCTTGATCAGACCAGCACGCATCATCAGCTTGTGGCTGACGATCTCGGCATCGGCCGGGGCTTCCTTGAGGGTGGAGATGAAGAACTGAGAGGCTTTCATGGGAACCAATGCAAAGGCACCGCAAGGGCCGGGATGACCACACTAGGCGATCCGGCACAGCGGTGCAATAATGAAACCAGTTGAAAATTTGGAGTTGATTATGCTCGACCGTGAAGGCTTTCGGCCCAACGTCGGCATCATCCTGCTCAATCACCGTAACCAGGTGTTCTGGGGCAAGCGCATCCGCACCCATTCCTGGCAGTTCCCACAAGGCGGCATCAAATACGGTGAGTCGCCCGAGCAGGCGATGTTCCGCGAGCTCCACGAAGAAGTGGGCTTGCTGCCCGACCACGTCCGCATTGTGGCGCGTACCCGTGACTGGCTGCGCTATGAGGTGCCGCTGCACTTCATCCGCAAGGACGCGCGCGGCCACTACCGTGGCCAAAAGCAGATCTGGTTTCTGTTGCAACTCACGGGCCGCGACAGCGACATGAACCTGCGCGCCACCAACCACCCCGAGTTCGACGCTTGGCGTTGGCACGAATACTGGGTGCCACTGGAAAGCGTGATCGAGTTCAAGCGCGGGGTGTACGAAATGGCCCTGTCCGAACTGGCGCGTTACCTGCCCAAGCCGCAGGCTCCTGGCAACCGCTTTTTGCGTGGTCACATGCGTGCACAGCGCGCGGACGAATGCCACGAAGACGGCATGGCCAGTGACGCAGCGACTACAGACGACGAGCACCATCACACAGCGCCCGCCTCGCGCTACTGAGCCTGACCATCACAGATGACAAGACCCGGCAGGCTTTCGCCTCCGGGTCCGTGACTGTGTGCCCCCCGACCGCAACCGGGGGCACAGGGTCCATTCAGGTCAATCAGTCGATTTCGCGCGGGGTGGCGCATTCCGCATCGGACGGGTTGACGCTGCAACGGGCCTTCTTCATCACGTTCAAGGTCGTCTTGTTGTAAATGCCTTGCTTGGCGATGTCCAGGCGAGCCTCGCGGTACATCACGGCGTACTTGGGAATGCTCTCGGCAGGGAAGTCTTCCCACACAGCGGCCGGGATGCCCTTTTCAGCGGTCTTGACGATGTTCAGGGCGCGATCAAACTGGGCCAGCCAGAACTGACGCGACTTGTCGCCAAAGCCCTCGGGGAACTTGCCCTTGTTGAGCATGATCTGCACCGTGGGGATCACGATGGGCAGTCGGCCAATGCCACCGGTCTTGCCGATGCCCTTTTGCAATTCGAAAGGCTTGTAGGCCACGGCCGGCAAGGTCACCATGTCGAGCAGACCATTGTTGAACTTCGTCCCCAGGTTGCTCACATCCACCGACACCGGCTGGGCGCCGATGCGCTGGATCATCATGCCCTGGGCCTTGTCGTAGTCGAAGGCGGCGATCTTCTTGCCTGCCAGCGATTCAACGGTGTTGTTCTTGCGATCACGCACGATGGGATAGGCTGCGCCCAGCGGGAAGATGCCGCCGACTTCATAGTTGCCGTCGACCATCATCTTGCTGGCGGCAGGCGAGGAAAACACCTGAATGACCTTGCGCAGCACTTCGTAGCCGGCGTCGATGTCCACCTTGCCGTTCTTGATGATCAAGGTTGAACCGATGCTGTCGATGGAGCCGGCGATGTTGTTGAACTGACGGGTGCGGAACGAGGTGGCCACCACCGCGTCGCACTGACCTGCACGGAAGTCCTCGATGGCCACGCGCTCATCGGTGTAGCCCTTCAGTTCGAGGGTGGCGCCGTGCTTCTGCATGGCCAGCGCGTAGTCGGTGGCGGTGGCGAAGACATCACCCGTCTTGCCGGCCACGTCCCAGACGCAGACAACATTCTTGGCCTGGGCCGACACCGCCACGGAAGACAGCAGGGCAGCGGCAGCCAATGCCAGAGATTGGGGACGCAGGAAGGAGCGGGGAGCGTGGGACATGCAGGAGCCTCCGGGGAGCAGAACACGTGAAAAAAGTCTCAGGACTTATTTTTACGTGACGTCCGAACACCCCTGGGCAGGGTGAACCCGCCTCCCTCCCCATTCAGGGGATCGCGTCAGGTGCCTCTCGCGGGCTGGACCGATCAGGCCAGCACGAGGTTGTCGCGGTGGATCATCTCGGGCTCGTTGGTGAAGCCCAGTGCCGCCTCGATGTCGGCCGAAGCCTTGCGCACCAGCAGGCGCGCTTCGCCGCTGGCGTAGTTGGCCAAGCCACGGGCCACGTCCTGGCCCTGGCTGTTGCGCACTGCGATGACATCGCCACGGAAGAACTCGCCCACCACCTCGGTCATGCCGATGGGCAGCAGGCTGGCGCCCTCCTCACGCAATTTGTGCACGGCACCGTCATCGACGATCACGGCCCCACGCAGTTGCAGGTGGTCGGCCATCCACTGCTTGCGGGCGGTGAGCTTGGCGGTGGCGGCCACGAAGAGCGAACCAATGGGTTCGCCCTGGGTCAAGCGCACCAGCACGTCAGGCTCACGCCCCCAGGCGATGACCGTGGAAGCGCCGCTGCCCGCTGCCCGTTTGGCGGCCAGCACCTTGGTGATCATGCCGCCGGTGCCCACGCGGGAGCCCGCGCCGCCGGCCATCTGCTCCAGCGCCGGATCGCCCGCGGTGCAGACGTCGATGAAGCGGGCGTTGGGGTCCTTGCGCGGGTCGGCGCTGTAGAGCCCCTTCTGATCGGTGAGGATGACCAGGACATCGGCCTCGACCAGGTTGGCCACCAGCGCCCCCAAGGTGTCGTTGTCACCGAACTTGATTTCGTCGGTGACCACCGTGTCGTTCTCGTTGATGACGGGCACCACCTTGTGCGACAGCAGCGTCAGGAGCGTGGAACGGGCGTTGAGGTAACGCTCGCGGTCAGCGAGGTCGGCGTGCGTGAGCAAGACTTGGGCGCTGCCCATCCCGTGCTCACGCAGCTTGGTTTCGTACATCTGGGCCAGACCCATCTGACCGACGGCCGCAGCCGCCTGCAAGGCGTGGATTTCCTTGGGACGGGTGGCCCAGCCCAGGCGCTTCATGCCTTCGGCGATGGCGCCACTGGAGACCATGATGACCTCACGGCCATCTTGCGCCAGCGCAGCCATCTGGCGGCACCAGGTGCCGATGGCCTCCGCGTCCACGCCCTTGCCCTCGTTCGTGACCAGACTGGAACCCACCTTGACGACAATGCGGCGGGCGTTCTTCAACACATCGTTCATGGGCAGGGGCTCGGTCAGGGCGAATGGAGATCAGGGCTCAGCGGGCGGCCTTCTTGGCCACGGCCTTTTTGGCGACGGCTTTCTTGGCTGCGACCTTCTTGGCGGGGACTTTGACGGGCGCTGCCTTTTGGGCGGGCGCCTTGGTGGCCACCGGCTTCTGGGCCAGCGCCTTCTTCACCGCCACGGTCTTCACTGCGGCCTTCTTGGTGACGACCGGTTTGACGGCAGCATTCTTGGCTGCAACCGGCTTGGCGGCGACCTTCTTGGCGGTCACTTTCTTGGCCGGCGCTGCCTTGGGTGCGGCCGCCTTCTTCACCGCAGTCTGCTTCACGGCCGCGGTTTTGACCGCCGCTTTCTTGACCGCGACCTTCTTGGCGACCACCTTCTTCGCGGCAGCCTTCTTCGCTACCGCCTTGTTGGCGGCAGGCGCCGCGGCCGTCTTCACAGCGGCTTTCTTCGCCACGGGCTTCTTGGCAGGCGCAGGCTTGGCCGCAGCTTTCTTGGCCGGGGGTTTCTTGGCTACCGCCTTCTTGGCCACAGCCTTGCGTGCGGCACCCGACTTGGGCTTGATCAAGGCTTCCAGTTCGTCGTCGTACGACAAGCCGGCGCGGGCCATCAGGTCAGATGCCATCGGCAGGCTGGCTTCCACGTCGAAGCGGATGTCGGCTTCTTCGTGATGCTCCTGCATGCTGGCCACGTGCTGGTAAATCGTCTGCACCAACTGCTCGCAGCCCTGGCGGGTCAGGGCCGAGATCTGGAAGACCGGGCCCTTCCAGCCGTAGCGGCGCACGAATTCGAGCACGCGGGTCACGCGCTCGGCCTCGGGGATCATGTCGAGCTTGTTGAGCACCAGCCAGCGCGGCTTGTTGTAGAGCTCTTCGTCGTAGATCTTGAGTTCGTTGACGATGGCTCGGGCCTGCTGCACCGGATCGGCGTCGTCAAACGGCGCCAGGTCGATGACGTGCAGCAGCACGCGGGTGCGCTGCAGGTGGCGCAGGAACAGGTGGCCCAGACCGGCACCTTCCGACGCGCCTTCGATCAGACCGGGGATGTCGGCGACCACAAAGCTCTTCTCCGGGCCCACGCGCACCACACCCAGGTTGGGGTGCAAGGTGGTGAAGGGGTAGTCGGCGATCTTGGGACGAGCGTTCGAGATGGCCGCGATCAGGGTGGACTTGCCGGCATTGGGCATGCCCAGCAGGCCGACATCGGCCAGCACGCGCAACTCGAGCTTGAGCTTGAAGGCCTCGCCGGGCCAGCCGACGGTTTTCTTGCGCGGGGCACGGTTGGTCGAGGTCTTGTAGTGCAGGTTGCCGAAGCCGCCATCACCGCCCTTGGCCAGCAGGCGCTTTTCGCCGTGCTCGAGCAGCTCCATCATCACTTCGCCGGTTTCGTAGTCGCGGATGATGGTGCCCACCGGCATGCGCAGGACGATGTCCTCGCCGGCGGCGCCGAATTGGTCGGAGCCTCGACCTTGCTCGCCGTTGCGCGCCTCGTGGCGGCGGGCGTAGCGGTAGTCGATCAGGGTGTTGATGTTGCGGTCAGCGACCACGTAGACGTGCCCGCCTCGCCCGCCGTCGCCCCCGTTGGGGCCGCCGAAGGGAATGAATTTCTCGCGACGGAAGCTGATGCATCCGCTGCCACCGTTGCCGGCGGTCACATCAATGGTGGCTTCATCGACGAATTTCATGAGACGGGTGTCCTTGTGAGTCCAGGGCAGAGATTATCCCTGCCACTGACAAAAAAATCTGGACGGGCGACAAACACAAAAGCCCCGGCAAGCCGGGGCTTTGGTTCAGCAGGCCCGTAGGCTGCCAAAGACCGATCAGACCGGGGTCACGACCACGGTCTTGCGGTTCAACGCGCCCTTGACGGTGAAGGACACGGTGCCATCGACCAGCGCGAACAGGGTGTGGTCGCGGCCGGTGCCGACGTTGGTACCAGCGTGGAAGCGGGTGCCGCGTTGACGGACGATGATGGAACCAGCGGAGATCACTTGACCGCCGAAGGCCTTCACGCCCAGCATCTTGGGTTGCGAGTCACGGCCGTTCCGCGTGGAACCGCCGCCTTTTTTCTGTGCCATGGATCTGCTCCTTGGTGACTGAGGTTAGACGAAGAAGGCGCGAGATCAGGCGTTCACGGCGCTGATTTCCAGCTCGGTGAAGTTCTGACGGTGACCTTGGCGCTTCTGATAGTGCTTACGACGGCGCATCTTGAAGATGCGGACCTTGTCGTGACGACCATGAGAAACAACAGTTGCCTTGACGGTTGCGCCAGCCACCAGAGGGGTGCCCACCTTGAGTTCAGCGCCGGAGCCGACTGCCAGAACCTGGTCGATCACGATCTCTTGGCCAACTTCCGCAGCAATCTGTTCTACTTTAATTTTTTCGCCAGCAGCAACCTTGTATTGCTTGCCACCGGTTTTTATGACCGCGTACATGTTGAGACCTTTCAGGAAAAGAACTATTCCCCGCCTTTTACAAAGCGAAGCTCTCTACTTTAGCACGCTGTCAATGGGAAGTAAAGTCTGGCCTCACGGGGCGTCGCTCGCGCGTCCCTGCGTTTCGCCCCAGCCGAAGAAGGCGCGAACCTCTTCGCGCTTGGCCAGGGCATCGGTGAAGCCAAGGTGGATGAGTTCGCGGGTGAAAGACGACTCGAACAGCAGGTAGCTGGCCAGCGCAGCACCACGGGCCGACTTGCCCTGGCCGTAGACGCCGACAGCCCGCAGCATGGCGCGCACCGCAGGCGGCAGGGCCCACAGGTGACGGGCGGCTATGTCGTCGATGCGCTGGCTGGGCGCGATCACCAGCGCCTCGATGGGCCTCAGGCTGGTGTGTCGACGTTGCTCGGGGGTCATGAGGCTGAGCGTGTGGTTGATGCGCTGCATGCGCTCAATGTCCACGGTGAGCGAGTCCAGGAAGATGCTGGACATGGCGTGACCGGCGATCTGCGCCAGATTAGGGTACTCAACCACTTTCTCGCGTCGATCAGGCGGCTCATGGAGCCGACCCACCCCGATCACCAGGATCCGATCGGCGCCCAGGTGGATCGCCGGGGAGATGGGCGCGGCCTGGCGCATGGAGCCGTCACCACAGTAGTGCTCTCTGCCCTGCACCGACAGCTTCACGGCCGGGAACACAAAGGGGATGGCCGAGGACGCGAGCAAGTGGTCGATGCCGAGCTGATCGCGCACACTCAAGCGCTGCGAGCGCGCCCAAGGGGGAATGGGGTGGGCGCTGTCATAGAAGGTGACGTGCTCACCGGTGGTGTAGCTCGAGGCGGTGACGGCCACGGCATCCAGGTGCCCTTCGGCCATCAACTGCGGCAGGCGATCGACCTGAAAGAGCTGAGGCAGCAGGTCTCGCACAGGACTGTTGTCCAGCAGCGAGCGCGGACGCATGCGGCGCCAGCGGGCCAGGGCCCAGCCCAGAGAAAACAGGGTCAGCCATTGGGCACCACTGCGGATGACCCCCAGCGAATCGGCACGGTACACCTGTTCGGCACGGAAGTCGCGCCAGACATCGACCATGGTGCGCAAGGCGAGCTCATAGTGATCGGCCTGGCAGGCCAGGGCCATGCCGTTGAGCGCACCTGCCGAGGTGCCGGAGATGATGTGAAAAGGGTTGCCGCGGCGACGTTCACCCGCATCGCGGCGGATGAGTTGCAGGGCCTGCAACACACCGACCTGATAGGCGGCCCGTGCCCCACCGCCGCTCAGGATCAGGGCTGTCTTGCCGCCCGGGCGGGGATGCAGAGGGGCAGGCGTCGGCTCCGTCACGGACGGGCCCGCATCAAGGTGCTCTTGCCGAACAGGCTTTCGAGCAGGTCCACCACCAGCTCAGCGGTGCGATTTTGGATGTCGCGCGCCGGGTTGAGCTCCATCACGTCCACCGATCCGATACGGCCGGTGTCCGCCAGCATCTCCATGCACAACTGCGCCTCGCGGTAAGAAGGACCGCCGCGCACCGGGGTCCCGACGCCCGGTGCGATGTCGGGATCGAGGAAGTCAACATCGAAGCTGATGTGCAGATGGGTGCGCTCTCCCACCCCCATCAAGGCCTGCTCCATGACCCGGCGCATGCCCTGCTCGTCGAGACTGCGCATGTCGAACACGTCCAATCCCTGACCGTGGACAAAGTGGCGCTCCAACGGGTCCACACTGCGCACACCGATCAGGCGCAATTCATGCGCCTGCAGCGCCGGGACGTCGTGCGTGGGGGACGCGAGGTGGCGCAGGGCCTCGGGCCCGTGCCCGCACAGCACTGCCACCGGCATACCATGCAGGTTGCCACTGGGGGTGAGGTCCGGGGTGTTGAAATCGGCGTGGGCATCCAACCAGATGACCCGCAGGTCCCGACCGGTGGCGCGGCAGTGCGCGGCCACCGCGCTGATGGAGCCGATGGCCAAGCTGTGATCCCCCCCCATGAGCAGCGGCACCGCGCCTTGCCGCAAAGCCTCGCCGACCTCGTGATAGGCCGCGCGGTTCCACTGCACGCACTCGGGTAGGTGGCGATAGCCTTGCTGAGGCGCGTGCTCCGGGTTGGGAGGGCCCTGGAGATTGCCACCATCGCGAACGTCGAGCCCCAGACGCGTGAGCGCCGGGACCAGGCCCGCCACCCTCAAGGCCTCGGGCGCCATGGACGCCCCACGCATGCTTGCCCCGATGTCGGTGGGTGCGCCGATGAGACGCACACGCACGGCAGGGGTGGGCAGCGAAGCGCTCATGACACTCACCAGCCGCTGGGGCTGTCGGCGGAGGCGTCCTGGCCGAGGCCATACACCTGCTGCAAGGTTTCCCAGGCCTCGTCGGCCGTTTCAACGAAGCGGAACAGGTCGAGGTCTTCGGGGCTGATCATGCCGGTGTCGACCAGATGATCGAAGTTGATCAGCTTGGTCCAGAACTCGCGCCCGAACAGCAGCACCGGACGCTTGCGGCACTTGCCGGTCTGGATCAGGGTGAGGGTCTCGAACAGTTCATCAAGCGTACCGAAGCCGCCCGGGAAGCACACCAGCGCGATCGAGCGCATCAGGAAGTGCATCTTGCGCAGCGCAAAGTAGTGGAACTGGAAGCACAGGCGTGGCGTGATGTAGGGATTGGGCTCCTGTTCGTGAGGCAGCACGATGTTGAGTCCCAGGCTCTTGCCACCCACTTCGAAGGCACCACGGTTGCCGGCCTCCATCACGCCCGGACCGCCACCGGTGACCACGTAGATGGGCGAGGCCAGGCGAGCGGAGTGCTCGGTGACCAGGCTGGCAAAGGCGCGCGCCTCTTCGTAATAGCGTGCCATCACCACATGCCGACGCGCGACGTGCAGCGCGTGCTCGCGCGCGGGACCGGGCGGCATGTCCTCGGCCTCCTGCAGTTTGAGCTGGGCCTGCTCGGCCGGCAGGATGCGGGCACTGCCAAAGACAACGATGGTGGACTCGATGTTCTCCTCGCGCTGCACCATCTCGGGCTTGAGCAACTCGAGTTGCATGCGCACCGGACGCAGGTCAGGATGGAGCAGGAAATCGTTGTCGGTGAACGCCAGCTCGTAGCTGCTGTCGTCGCCCGCATACAAGGAGGGACGGCGCGCACTGCGGGCATCCTGGTCGGCCGTGGGAAAGTTGCGCTCGAGCAGTTCTTTGGGGTTGTTCATGTCGGAGATCGGTTCAGGTGGCAGGGCCGCACACCGGGCATTGCGGCGATCGGTGCGCACGCAGGGTGGTCCAGGACCAGTCACGCCCGTCCAGCAGCAGCAAACGCCCGGCCAGCGATTGGTGGTGGCCGGAGACACCCGGCTCATGCAAACCAGCCAGCAGCTTGACGGCTTCTCCGGCCTGCATCACCCCCATCATGCCCACCACGGGGGCGAACACGCCCATCAAGGCACAGCGGGTTTCTTCCGGCGGTGCATCGGGCGGAAAGAGGCAGGCGTAACAGGGTGACTCGGGAACACGCGGGTCGAACACGCTGATCTGGCCATCGAAGCGCACCGCCGAGGCCGACACCAGGGGAACACCATGGCTGCGGCAGGCACGGTTGATGGTCTGACGGATGGCAAAGCGATCGGTGCAGTCGAGCACGACGTCCGCCTGGGGCACCCAGATGTCGAGCAGGGCCTCATCGGCCGCTTCGGCGATGGCGTGCACCTGCACACCGGGGTTGAGCTCGGAGATGGCCAACTCTGCTGACAGCACCTTGGGCTGACCGATGCGGGCCGTGGTGTGGGCGATCTGACGCTGCAGGTTGGTGAGGTCGACCGTGTCGGGGTCGACCACGGTGATGCGCCCCACCCCGCAGGAGGCCAGGTACATCAGGGCAGGCGCCCCCAGACCACCGGCTCCGATGACCAGCACATGGGCACTCAACAAACGCCCTTGCGCGCCTTCCGACCACTCGTCGAGCAGCAGGTGGCGGCTGTAGCGGAGTTGTTGGTCGTCGTCCAAAAGCATCGTGCCGTGGTGCTGGCTCCGTGGCGTCACTGCGCCTTGGCATCTTCCGGCTTGCGCTCGGTCATGGTCTTGGAGACCATCACCGGCTTGCCCTTGAGCTGATTGAGGGCTTGTTGCAGCTGGAAGTCCTCGGGCGAACCGAACTCGGGCAAAGGCTTGGGTGGCTCGTTGTTCTTGCCGCGGGCCTCTTCCAGCTTCTTGAGCGCTTCCTCGCGAGCCTTCTCACGGGCCTCGTCCTTCTCTTCCTTGCCCTGACCACTGCCGATGTGCTTTTCCAGATCGGCTTCGCGCACGCGCAGAGCAGAGTAGAGGTTACCCTCCGCCGACTCGTCCACCATCACATCGGGCACGATGCCTGTGGCCTGGATGGAGCGGCCGCTCGGCGTGTAGTAACGGGCGGTGGTGATTTTGAGGGCAGTTTCAGCGGTGAGCTGGCGCACCGTCTGCACCGAGCCCTTGCCGAAGGTTTGTGCCCCCAGGATGGTGGCACGCTTGTGGTCCTGCAAGGCGCCAGCGACGATTTCGGAGGCCGACGCGGACCCCTCGTTGACGAGCACCACCAAAGGTACCTTCTTGAGGGCCGCCGGCAGCTTGGCCAGCGGGTCGGCACCAAAACGACGGGTGTAATCCTCGGCGCGCGCCTTGAAGGTTTGCTTGGACTCGGGCAACTGCCCGTTGGTGGACACCACGGTCACGTCGGGCGGCAGGAAGGCCGCCGAGATGGCGATGGCGCCTTCCAGCAGGCCACCCGGGTCGTTGCGCAGGTCCAGCACCAGCCCCTTGAGCTTGGGGTCGTCCTTGTAGAGTGCGGTCACCTTGGTGACAAAGTCTTCGACCGTGCGGTCCTGGAATTGGCTGACGCGCACCCAGCCATAACCGGGCTCGACGACCTTGGCGCGCACGCTTTGCACACGGATTTCCTCGCGCACGATGGTGACGGGGAAACTGCGGTTTTCGTTCTTGCGGAAGATCGTGAGAACGACCTTGGTGCTGGGCTCGCCGCGCATGCGCTTGACGGCCTGGTCCATGGTCAGCCCCTTGACGAAGGTGTCGTCAATCTTGGTGATGAGGTCACCCGTCTTGAGGCCGGCGCGGAAGGCCGGTGAGCCTTCAATGGGGGAGACGATCTTGACGAGGCCGTCTTCCATGCCGATTTCGATGCCCACGCCGACGAACTTGCCGGTCGTGCCTTCGCGGAATTCCTTGAACGAGGCCTTGTCGAAGTAGACGGAGTGCGGGTCGAGCCCGGCCACCATGCCGCCAATGGCGTCGCTGATGAGCTTTTTCTCGTCGGTGGGCTCGACATAGTCGGTCTTGATCATGCCGAAGACAGCGGCCAGCTGCTGCATTTCTTCCAGAGGCAGGGGGGCCATGGCACTGCGTGCGGTGGCTCCGAACTGCATGGTGGTCAAACCACCCGCCAGCGCCCCGAGCGCAACCCAGCCTGCAATCTTGAATTTGGAAGTCATGGCGTGCGTGTGTGCCTTTCGAACCCGCGGTGCAGGCCTGTCACCCAGCCTGCTTGTTGACTGTTCAGTATAGGGCGACGCGCGCCCTTACATCATGGAATAAGGCGGAAAGATGGCGCCTGTTGGCCTATTTCCCGCCACAAGTTGGCACCCACGCCGGGATCAGGGCTGGGTAGGCGCGTAGTCCAGCGGCACCCAGCTGTAGCGACCCTTGCCTTCGGCGCGCACCTGACCCATCCCAGGGAAGGGCAAATGGGCCCCCGCCACGGGCAAGGCATCCTTGGCCGTCCAGCCCAGCACCTTCATGCGGGTGGCCAGGGCCTGGGCGGGCACGCTGTCGAATTCGATGGTGACCTGAGGCTTGGGGAACTGCACGGCGGCGTTGTGCACGATGTCACCCCAGACGAGCAGCTGCTGGCCCTCGGACTGGAACAGGTAGCTGGTGTGACCCGGGGTGTGGCCGTGGGTCTGGACGGGACGCACGCCAGGCAGGATCTCGTCCGTGCCGGCGTAGGTGCGCAGGCGGTCGGCCTGCACGTAGGGCGCCACCGAGTTCTGGGCCGCCTGGAAGAAGCCTTGTGCGGCCGCGGGCGCCTTGGCCATCACCGCCGGGTTGAGCCAGTGGTCGGCATCCGCCTTCGAGACGTACACCTGGGCATTGGGGAAGGCCATCTGCCCCTCGGCCGTGCGCAGGCCGCCGACGTGGTCACCGTGCAAGTGGGTCAGCAAGACGGCATCGACCTGTTCAGGCTGGTAGCCCGCGGCCTTCAGGTTGGCATGCACCTGCCCCAGGCTGGGGCCGAAGAGCTGGGCGGCGCCGGCATCGACCAGCACCAGTTGCTTGCCGGTGTTGACCAGGAAGGCGATCACGGCTGTGGGCGTGGGCGAACTGCGGAAGGAACGGGCCAGCAGCTGCGAGATCTCTTTGGGCGTGGCGTTTTTCAGCAGCTTGCTGTCGAGCTGGATGCGCCCGTCGTACAGTGCGGTGACCTCGAACTGTCCCACCATGTGGCGCTGGTAACCCGGCACCTGGGTGCGCACCTGGGGGGCTTCGGCGTGCACAGCCGGCACGGCCCCCAGGGTCAACAGGCTCAGCGTCAGGGAAGGCAACAGGCGTGACAGACGGTTCATGGACAGGCTCCGATCAGAGGTAAGCAGGGAAATCAGTCTAGGCCCTCTCCCTCTTGAAGGGGGGCGTTCGGGGCGAAAGCCCTATGTCGCAACACGGGCTCCGATGCTAATGTTATGCGCATGCTCACGCCTCCGTCCTCGCTCTGGCCCCGCCTGATCCTCACCTGGTTGTTGTACACGGCCGTCGGTCTTGCCAGCGTGGCCCTGGCCGCCACCAATGACTTCGTCTCGCCCCTGTACCTGGCGGCCGGACTGGGGCTGGCCTGCGTGCTGGGCTGGGGGCTGCGCATGGTGTGGGCGGTGGGCCTGGGAGGCGCCGCGGTGTCCGTGGCCTATCAGGCGTTCGTGCACCCCGACACCCCCTGGCCGGTGATGCTCACGCTGGCGGTGCTGGTGGGCATGGGCATCGCGCTGCAGGCTTGGGTGGCGTGGGCCTTGACCCGCGCACGGGACAGCCAGGCTCTGAGCCTGGAACACCCCGGACAGATCCTGCGTTTTTTGCTGCTGGCCGGCCCGCTGGCCTGCCTGGTCTCTGCCGGCGTGGCCACCGGCGCCATGGTCCTGCTGGGCGGACTGCCGGTCGAAGAGGCGCTGCGCTTTGCCTTCAACTGGTGGGCCGGTGACACCCTGGGGGTCCTGATCGGGACCCCCATGCTGCTGCCCCTGGTCGGGCAGCCCGCCGCGCTGTGGCGTCCGCGCCGCAGGGTGGTCAGCATCCCGCTGCTGGTCATGGCGGCCTTGCTGACCCTGGCCGTGCGTCAGCTCCATGCCTGGCACCAGGAGCGCCAGCACGCGGTCTTTCTGCAGTCGGTCGAGGCCACCACCAGCGCGGTCCAGCTCCGCCTTCAGGGCTATCTGCACGCAGTCGTGGCCCTGAACGGCCTGATGGACGCGTCCGAAGAGGTGTCGCGTGCCGAGTTCCACCGGGCCACGCGCTACTGGCTGGGGGCGCTGGACAGCGTGCAGGCCATGGGGTGGGAGGAGCGGGTGGCCATCGCCGATCTGCCCGCCTTTGAAGCCGCCCAGCGCATGGAGGGCCTGCCCGGCTACCGGGTCTATGACGGCGTGGATCGCCGCCCGCCGCAGGGAGACGAGGTCCTGGCCCTTCGCTACATCGAACCGCAAAGCCACAACCTGCGCGCCCTGGGCTACAACGTCCTGTCTCGCCCGGAAACCCGCACCACGTACGAGCTGGCCCGCGACACCGACACGCTGCAGGCCACGCAGGGTTTCCGGTTGATCCAGGAAACGGGCATGCAGCAAGGCGTTGTGATCTACCGCCCGGTGTACAACGGTGCCCCGCAGACGGTGGCCGAGCGCCGCCTGACCGTGCGGGGCGCCCTGTTCCTGACCTTGCGCATGGACGATGTCCTGACCGCCATCTTGCGTGACATGCCCGCCCACCTTGCGGCCTGCCTGTACGAGCAAGTGCCCACGGGTGAGCGCCTGTTGGGCGGCTCGCCGGCGTGCGTGCACTTGAATGCTGCGGATCCGCCTCGCCACATCCAGCGGGTGCCGGTGCCGTTTGCAGGCCAGACCTGGACATTGGCCGTGTGGGCGCGTGCCCCCATCCCCATGGCGGGTGACGGTGCCACGTTCTGGCTGCTCGCAGTCGTGGGCACCTTGCTGGCCACCGCCCTGGGCACCCTGCTGCTGGTGATGACGGGCCATGCGCGTCATCTGCAAGAAGCGATACAGGAAGCACGTCGCCTGCACGAGGCGGCCGATCAGGCCAACCGGGCCAAGTCGGAATTCCTCTCTCGCATGAGCCATGAGCTGCGCACGCCGCTCAATGCCGTGCTGGGTTTTGCGCAGGTGATGGAGCTGGACAGCGCCTCCCCTCTGCCCTCCTCGCAGCGCCATCGGGTGCAACAGATCCAGCAAGCTGGCTGGCATCTGCTGGACATGATCGACGATGTGCTGGACATCTCTCGTGTGGACAGTGGCACCATGCGGCTGAACTGCCAAGCCATGCCGGTGGCGGACGCGCTGGCAGCGGCACTGAACCTGGTGGAGGACAAGGCTCAGAAACAGGGCATCAGCCTGCAAGGGCCCGGCACCGTACCGGCACACTGGGGGGTGCACGCCGATGCCACGCGCCTGCGCCAGATCCTGACCAACTTGCTGAGCAATGCCATCAAGTACAACCGCCCCAACGGCCGTGTGACCGTGAGCGTGACACGGGATGCCGAGGGCACCCCTGTGCCTCGCTTGCGCATTGCCGTGTCGGACACCGGCCTGGGTTTGAGCCCATCACAGCAGGCGCAACTGTTTCAGCCCTTCAACCGTCTCGGGCGCGAGCGCAGTCAGACCGAAGGCACGGGCATCGGCCTGGTCATCAGCCAGCATCTGGCGGAGCTGATGCAGGGCTCGCTGGAGGTGCAGAGCCGAGAAAATGAGGGCAGCACCTTCACCCTGGTGCTGCCGACCTTGGACCTGAGCCCCCCTGCGCCACACGCCGAACAACCCGGCCAGGACACTCGCTCCACCGCTGACGCCACGGCGCCCCATCATGTGCTGTATGTCGAGGACAACGCCACCAACGCCGATCTGGTTCGACAAGGTTTGCACGAGCAACCCGGTTTGAGCGTGTCGGTGGCGGCCAACGCGGAAGAGGCCCTGGGCGTGTTGCACAACCCGTCGCGAGGCCCGCGCCCCGACCTGATCTTGCTGGACCTGCACCTGCCTGACGCCTCCGGCCTTGACGTGCTCAAGCTGCTCAAGGCGAACCCGGACACCGCCCAGATCCCGGTCATCATGGTGTCGGCCGATGCCATGCCCACCCAGATCCAGCATGCCCTGGACGCTGGCGCGCACCGCTACCTGACCAAACCCCTGCACCTGCCCACGCTGCGCCAAACCATCGATCAGGTGCTCAAGGGCTGATCGCTCGGCCGCCGGGGTCGGGGGGGGCTCAACGCGGGGCGTACTCGGGCACCAGTTCGTGCAGGCGGTTGCGCAGCACGGCCGGCGTGGCGGCGCTGTCGTCGTTGGCCAAGGCCATCAGGCGGGGCAGCCAGTCGGCGGGCAACTCACCCCGCAGTTGCGCCAGGCGCAGGCGCGGATGCGGCGTGGGCAAGGTCGTGTCGGCATCGGCCAGCAGCTCTTCGTAGAGCTTCTCGCCGGGACGCAGACCGCTGAAAACGATGGGGATCTCGGCCTCGGTGTGACCGCTCAGGCGGATCAGTTCGCGCGCCAGGTCGGCGATCTTCACCGACTTGCCCATGTCCATGACGAACACCTGCCCGCTTTCGGCCAGGGAGGCCGCCTGCAGCACCAGTTGCGCGGCCTCGGGGATGGTCATGAAGTAGCGGGTGATCTCGGGATGGGTGACGGTGACCGGCCCGCCCTTGGCGATCTGTTCCTTGAACTTGGGGATGACGCTGCCGCTGGAGCCCAGCACATTGCCAAAGCGCACGGCCATGAAGCGCGTACCGGTGCCCTGGGCGGCCCAGTGCGAGATGACCATTTCGGCCGCGCGCTTGGTGGCGCCCATCACATTGGTGGGGTTCACCGCCTTGTCGGTGGAGATCAGCACGAAGCGCTGCACCTTGGCCTCGGCTGCGGCCTGCGCCGCCAGGTAGGTGCCCAGGGTGTTGTTGCGCAGCGCGATCCAGGCGTTGTCGTCCTCCATCAGCGGCACGTGCTTGTAGGCTGCCGCGTGGAAGACCAGATCGGGCTGGTGCGTGGCCATGGCGCGGCGCAGCGCGGCCAGGTCCTTGACGTCGCCCACCAGACGCACCAGAGGCAGGTGCGGGAAACGCTCGCCCAGGTCCTGCTCGACCTGGTAGAGCGCGAACTCGCTGAGCTCGAACAGCACGATGCGGCTGGGGCCGAAACGGGCGATCTGGCGGCACAGTTCGGAGCCGATGGAGCCGCCCGCACCGGTCACCATCACGGCACGGCCGCTGATCAAGCTGGACACTGCCAACTCATCGAGCTTGACGGGCTCGCGGCCCAGCACGTCTTCGGGCTGGATGTCGCGCACACGGTCAATGCGGGTGCCGCCTTCGCGCAGTTCATCGGCCGAGGGCACGGTGACGACCGGCAGCCCGGTGGCCGCCGCCAGCGCCAGCACACGCTTGCGTTGCGCCTGGGTGGCGGCCGGCATGGCCAGAATCAGGTGGGAGACATCGGCCAGGTTGGCGCGATCGGTGAGCAGGTCGAGTCCGCCCCAGACGGTGACACCGGCGATGCGGCTGCCGTGCTTGCGTGGATCGTCATCGAGCAGACCCACCACCGTCCAGCTGCGATGCTGGATGCCAGCGATCAGCAACTTGGCCGCGGCCCCCGCGCCCAGCACCAGGGCACGCTGACCGTTGTCCTGGGCGCCCGTGCGCCGCGCCCGAGACGACTCGCTGAGCATGCGCACGGTCATGCGCGCGAGCGACAGGCCGATCAGCGTGAAAACGGGGTGCAGCGCCAGCACGGCACGTGGCACCTCGTTGAGCTGCGCCATCAGGATGACGACGGCACAGGCCAGACCAGCGCCGAGGCAGACCCAGGCCAGGCGGGTGATGTCAGGAAAACTGGAGTAGCGCCAGCTAGCACGCGGCACGCCCAGGGCCCAGGAGACGGTGCTGTAGACGGCGATCACGCCAAGCAGCACAGCCCAGTCGTAGGACGGCCGCTCATGCAACCAGCGTTCGACCCCCATGCGGAACAGGTAGGTGGCATGCCAGGCCAGCAGGATCAGGAGGGCGTCGGCGAGCATGACCACGCCTTGACGACGGGGACGCAGTTGATCCAGAACGCGGTTCAGGGAGTGCCAAAGCATGATGGGAGGCGCGCGGGAAGGCAAAAAAGAAGCGGCAACCCGCCATTGTGCCTCCGAGCACGACAATGCGGGGATGAGCAACCCGCACGACCTCCCGCCCCTGCCGACCTTGCCGACCGGCGAATACGAGCACTACAAACGCCTTCGCTACCGGGTGCTGGGCGTGGTGCGCCACAGCGAAACGCTCGAGCCCCTGGTGCTGTACCAGCCGCTGTATGGCGAGCAGGCACTGTGGGTGCGACCGTATGCGATGTTCGTGGAAGAGATAGAGGTGGACGGATGGCGTCGGCCACGCTTTGCATTGGTGCAGCCAGACTGAAGCCGGCTCTGCCTTCCGGCGTGATCAGGGACGGCGCATCACCAGATCGCTGGTGGCCTCGGCCACACAGGGCAGGATGCATCCCCACTCTTTCTCTTCGGGGGTGAGCCCGGGCCAGTCGATGCGGTAGCGCACGCTGCCCACCTCCACTTGCGCCAGACAGCTGCGACAGCTGCCATTGCGGCAGGAGCGCGGCCAGTCCACCCCAGCCGACAGCGCAGCCTCCAGCACGGTCTGCCCCGGCGCCTGCTCGAAGCTACGCGCTTCGTCCGACAAGGTGATGCGCACGCTCACAGCCGGCTCGCGATCAAGGTTGGGGGAAAGGCTCACCCGCGTCGACGCGCGGCGCCTCGTCCTCGTCCGGCTCGTCATCCGAACCTGCCACGGCCTTGACGCCGGCCGCTGTGACATCCACGGCCGTGCCCACCACAGTGGCCCCGACACTGACGGTGGTGGCCACCACCGTCACCGCGGCATCGGCGACAGCCAGCACGGAGCAACCCGACAGACAGGCCACGAGAGAGAGGATCAGGGCCAGACGGCGCATGGGGACTCCACCAACAACGAAGAACTGCAAGCAAACGCGCGCACCGACACAAGGCCAGGCGCTGGCGTACGGCGTTGGCGCCCAAGCGAGCAATGGCCTACGCCAACGGGGCGCCATTGTCGCCGCGAACGCCCCCCGCGCACTCACACCTCGTCAAACAGCGGCAGGCTGTAAGGGGCGTCAGGCTCGGTCACCGTGGGCTGACCATCGCCAGGCACCAGTGATTCCATCTTCACGCCCAGCAGACGCAGGCGCCGGTTCAGCGGCACGGTCTTGAGGCAGCGCCCCGCCCACAGGCGGATGGTGGCCGCATCGCGGGTGGGCTGGGGCAGCGTGAGGCTGCGGGTGACGATCTTGAAGTCGTCGTAGCGCAGCTTGATGCCCACGGTGCGTCCCGCGTAGTTCTTGCGCACCAGGTCGCTGGCCAGCTGTTCGCACAGACGCGTGAAGATGGGGCCGAGTTGGGTGCGGTCGTCGCGCGGGTGCAGGTCGCGCTCGAAGGTGGTTTCGCGGCTGATGGATTTGGGCTCTCGCCAGGTGACCACCGGGCGGTCGTCGCGGCCATGGGCGGCCTCGTGCAACCAACTGCCGTAATGGCGACCGAAGGCACTGACCAACTCGTGCGCGGGGCTGGCCGCCAGCTCGCCAATCGTGCGCAGGCCCATGGCCGCCAGGCGCTCGGTGGCCTTGGGGCCGATGCCGTTGATGCGGCTGACCGGCAAGGGCCAGATGCGGGTGGGCACCTCGTCGTGCATCAGCACCGTGAGGCCGTCGGGCTTGTCCAGGTCGGAGCTGATCTTGGACAGCAGCTTGTTGGGCGTGACGCCGATCGAGCAACTCAGACCGGTGGCCTCGCGCACCGCTGTCTTGATGCGCTGAGCCAGGGCACGCACCCCGCCCAGCGGGTCGCCATCCACAGCCTCTTGCGCGCCGGGCACGTCGGTCAAATCCAGGTAGATCTCGTCGATGCCGCGGTCCTCCATCACCGGCGCGATGGCCGTGACCGCCGCCTTGAACAGGCGCGAGTGGTGGCGGTAGGCCTCGAAGTCCATCGGCAGCAAGATGGCGTCGGGCGCCAGCGCCGCCGCCTTCATCAGGCCCATGCCGGAGTGCACACCCAGCGCCCGTGCCGGATAGGTGGCGGTGGTGATGACGCCGCGGCCGGCGTAGTCGCGCAGACGCGCGAAGTCATCGAGCGACCGAGGCGCGGTGGCCGAGGGGTTGCGTCGAGACCCGCCGATGACGACAGGCAGGCCCTGAAGCTGCGGGTAGCGCAGCAATTCGACCGACGCGTAGAACGCGTCCATGTCGAGATGGGCAATGAGACGGCGGGGCGCGGTCGTGTTCAGGCCTTGATGTCGAGCAGGCTGCCCATCATCTGCTGGTCGGCCTGAATGCTGCGCAGGTTGGCGCGGTAGCTGTATGTCGCCATCTTCTGCTCGATGAGGTCCTTGGCCAGATCGGGACCGATCTCTTGGGCCTGGGCCACCGAGGTGCTCACGCCGCCCGATTCCTGGCTCTGCTGGTTGACCACCTGGCGCTGGAATTTCTCGGTCTGGACGTTGGCGATGTTGTGGGCGGCCACGTCCATGCGGGTCGTGGCCGCATTGGCCCCCGACACACCGATGGCTGAAATGGAACTCATGGTCGCCTCCGTGATGGGATCACTTCAACCCAAACTGTACCCGAGAGCTGGGCCCCTTGTCATCGGGCAGGCCGTCGGTGCCAACCTTGGAAGCCGTGAGCAACACACGCTCGGGCGCAATTTTGGTGACCAGGTAGGCCTTGACGGCATCGCCGCGGTGGTCGGCCAGATGCTTGAGGGCCGCGTCGTTGACCGGGGCTGCCGCCTGCAACAAGGCCTCCATTTCGGCGGGTGGCAAGGTCTTGGCCAACCCCACCAGGTTGCGTGGCTTCTTGATGTCGGCGGCCTTGTAGGCGGCCGTCAACCACTGATTTTTCTCGTCAGGTGAAATCTTCACCTCGCTCACGGCCACCCCCTGGGCTTTGGCCTTGGCCGCACGCATCAGGCGATCGACGTGGGCGGCGCGCAAGCCGGCGACGTCCACGGCAGGGTCGGCGCGGCCGGTGGCTTCCAATTTGAGGGCAGGCCGGTCATCGAGCTTGCCGGCCAGGGTGTCGAGGCGGGCACGGGCTGCTTCGGTGAGATCGGCCGAGCCGGGCGCAAAGGGCACGAAGCCCAGCTCATCGCCCCCACCGGACAGGAGCGAGAACGGCGCCATCACGGCCTTGGTGATCAGGTTGACGATGACGCGCCAGATGATCCCGCCCACCGAGAACTGCGGATCGTCGAGGGAGCCCGAAATGGGCAGATTGATGTCGATCTCGCCATGGCGATTCTTCAGCAACGCGACGGCGAACAGCACCGGCAGCTTGGTCGCGTCCGGGCTGTCGACTTTCTCGCCAAAGGTGAGCTGGTCCAGGAAGATCTGGTTGCTGGCCTCCAGCTTGCCGCCGTCGATCTTGTAGTGCACCGTCATCGACAAGGAGCCCTTCTCGATGGCGTAGCCGGCGTAGCGCGCCGCATACGGCGTCAGGCGGGTCAGCTCGATGCCCTTGGCACTGCCCTGGATGTCAGTGAACAGGCGGGGCCCCAAGGGGTGCAGCTGGCCGGTGATCTTGAGCGGCGCGCCGTCGTCCACGGCGCCGGACACATCCACGGTGGCGGGCTCGGGCTTGTCGGAGGCGACCGCCGAGATGCTGCCCTCGATGCGGGTGAGGTCGGCCGAGTAGTTGGGCTTGATGTAGTTGTCGGTGAAGTCGACACGGCCCTTGCTGAGCTTGATGCCTTGCCAGCGCAACTTCATTGGAGCAGCTTGCGCGGTGGCAGCGGGGGCAGTGGGTGTAGCCGGCACGGCGGCGTCCGGCTTGACCGCTGGCGCGGGTGCAGGTGCAGGTGCAGGTGCAGGTGCAGGTGCAGGTGCAGGTGCAGGTGCCGAAGCCGCCGTCTGCGGTGTGGTGAGCGACTGGGGCTGCGCACCCGCTTCGCGGCTGGCGATGCTGGCCAGGTTGAGCTGCCCGTCCGGGTTGATGATCACGCGGCCGTAGAACTCGTTGAGCGCGATGCGGCCGAGGTTGGCGTTGACCTGCCCGTTGGCCCAGGCGAGGTCGGTGCCGTCGAGCGACAGATTGCGCCAGCTGACGAAGTCAGCCTCGTTGACGCGGTCCTGCAAGCGCAGGTCGCTCAGGCCGACGCGGCCCTGATAACGCACGCTCAGGCCGCGGCGGACATCGTCTTGCACTTGCACGCGTCCCGCCGCCTGGGCCCGGGCGCCAGCGATGTGGATGTTCAGGTGCGGATCCAGGTAGGACTGCAGCACGCGCAGGTCCACCCCGGCGAGGCCGACCTGGCCTTGCACGGACAGGGGCTGAGGTCGCACCTCGCCTTGGAAGTTCACCTGCCCCTTGCCTTGCGCCTGGGTACGCAGGTCCACCTTCAGCGGCTGACGCAGATCGGTGGAGGCATTGGCGACAGTCAGCTCGGTGCGCTGCAAGGACAGCAACGCCGCCGGACTGACGGTCTGGTCGGTGAGCTGCACGCGGCAGTCCTGACAACGCAACAGCTTGAGCGTGACCGGAGGCTCGGCCGGGTCCGGCGCCTTGGCCGCGGCCACCTTGCGCGTGGCCGGTGTGGGCGTGGCACGGGCTGGTGTCATGCCCAGCCACTGACCTTGGCGGCCACGGGTGACGCGGGCATCCAGTCCATCCAGGGTCACGGCATCCAGCGACAGACGGCGCAAGCCGGGCTGTGTGGGAGCCAGCGACACGTGGGCTTCGGCCCCCTCCACCGCGAGTTCACGCCACTGCACCTGGTCTCGCACGCTGGAGGCCTTAGCCGTGGCCTGCCAACCCGCCAGCCGCACCGAGCCGCCGCTCAGGTGCAGGCCCGCCTGGGCCAGCTCGGGCGAGGTGGCGGCCGGATCAGCCTGCAGGCGGGCGCTGAGTTGGGCCTGCAGTGACAAGGTCCCTTGCTGCACAGTCAAGGGCAGCTTCAAGGCCGGGGCCAGGGGTGCCAGCCAGGGGGGCACCGCTGCCTGATCCAGCGCCAGCTTGGCGTCCAGTTGCTGGCGGGCGACCTGGGCCTGCCCGCTGGCACGCAGCGTCATGCCGTGCTGGTCGGCCACATCGAGCTGCCAGGTGGCGGCGGGCGCCTTCGCTGAGGCATCCAGGCCTTTGACATCGAGCACCACGCGGTCCAAACGCGGCCAGGGCGCGGCCGCGTCGGTCTGCACGTCGATGGCCTGAGCGGCCAGATGCACGGTACCGACAGACCACTGCCAAGGCGCGGCGGGGTCGGACACCGTGGCCGACGTCGGCGCAGAAGCCGCAGCCACAGGCGAGGCGACGGTGGCCGTCGCAGCCGTCGCACCGGGGCGCACCTGCAGGCGCAAGCCGTCCAGCGCGACGCTGGCCACACGCACCCGGCGCTCCAGCGGCAAGGCGTCCACGCCATCGACCTTCAACGATTGCCAGCCTGCATCCGCTTGCCCGAGGGTGGGCAGCTGTGGCATGCCCATGCCCAGCTTGCTGAGCGTCAGGCCACCGGTGACGCGCAACATCGGCACGGCCGGCGCGGGGCGCTGCTCGAACTGCACGGTCAGCGCGGTGTCCAGGCTGCCCTGCCGGGGCGCGATCTTCACGCTCGGTGGCAGGAAGGGTTGGGCCGCCGTCAGCCAGTGCGCCACGTCCACCGACTGCCAAGACAGCTTCACCTCGGAACGGTGCCCCTCCTTGAAGGGCAAGGTCTGGCCCTCGATCTTCAAGGGGCTGCCGTCCACCCGCGCCTGCAGCAGCGGTTGCACCGCGACATCGATGTCACTGGGCAGGTTGGAGACGAAAGGCACCCCCAGCTGCAACTGTTCCACCCGGTGTTCCTGTTTCAACACCCGGTCGGTGTAGCGCAACATGCCGTCACGGACCTCGATGTTGAAGACCGCAAAGCGGGCGGGCTCGGCGTTGGGCTTCGGCTCGGGCGAAGGCGCCATCAGACGGGCCATCACCGGGCTGATGTTGAACTGATCGGCCGTCTGGCGTTCGAGCCAGAACATCGGCTCGGTCAGTTGCACACGGCGGATGACCGGCGCAAGGTGTCGCACCGAGGCCAGCGAGAGTTGGGCCTGCGCCTGCTTGAGCGTGAACCAGGGCGACGCCGCTGGCCCCACGGCCACGCCGTCCACTTCGACGGCCAGAGTCCAAGGCTGGATGCGCACAGCCGCCACCTTGACAGGGGTCCCGAGCGCTTCGGTGGCCGCGGCCTCGATGCGGGGCTTGGCCCAGTCCGGCAACCACAGACCGACCACCCCGGTCCACACCGCAGCCACTGCGGCCACGCCCACCAGGGGTTTGACCCAGGCGCGCTGGCGGGCAACCGGTGCGACAGGAGAGGTGGCGTCAGGACGGGTCATCGGGCTCGGCTCACAAGATCACAGAGATGATGGGATGGTACTGCTGACCTCGCCCTCGCGCACAGTGCGTCAGTCTCGTGGTCGGTCCTCAAACCGCATCGACAACTGGCCCAAGGTCCCGAAACGCACGCTCACGGGCAACCCGACGGGCACCCAGGGGGCGCCAGCATACGAGCCGGTGATCACGACCTGCCCGGCCTGCAAACCTTGTCCTTGGCTGCGCAGGAATTCGGCCAACCAGCACAAGGGTGCCAGCGGATCTCCGGCCGGATGCGCGCCAGGCTGCGACAGCAACAGCTGCCCATCCGCGCGCACCTCGATGTCGAGGGTCTGCGGAGCAGCCCCGAGAGCGATGTCCAGCGCTGGGCCCAGCCACAGGCCCTGGTTGACCAGGCCATCGGCCAAGCGGTCGGCAAACTGCAGGGGCACGCTGTCGTCATAGCGGTTGTCGATGAGCTCCAGCGCCAGGTGCGTCGAGGCCACCGCCGCCCTCACCTCGTCGGCACCATAGGGCTGCGTGCGCGGCGGCAGATCGTGCCCGAGCACAAAGGCCAGCTCGGGCTCAACCTTCACCTGCCCTTGCTGCGTCCACACAGGGCAGGCGGCCACTGGCGCCTCCGGCCCCTCGGCGCGGTGCAGCATGCTGGCGTACAGCGGGGCCAGCACCCAGGTGTCGGCACCGGGCATCCCGCATTTCCAGCCGACCACGCGCTCTCCAGCGCGCTGTGCCAGCTCCACGGTCACGGCGCTTTGCACCGCCCAGGCATCGGGCAGGGTCACGGGCCGACATGCAGCGGGCAAGGCTGCGCCCACCTGGCCGGTCAGTCGGCGTGTGGCCAGGGTGTGGGCGGCGGCCGCGATGGCGTCCGGGGACAAGGTCGGTGCAGGCGTGCTCATGGTGGCGCATCATAGACACCCGAGCGCCCAGGGACACGTTCAAGGACGCGGCGCAGCGCCCTCACCCGCCGTGGCGCGTTCAACATCCCGGCGGAGCACCTCGACCGCATCGCGCCAGTTGGGCTCGTGCTGCGCACGGCGCACGGCGGCATCGGTGGCAGCGCGTGCACCGGACAGGTCGCGCCGCTCCAAGCGCACCCGGGCCAGGTTGTGCCAGGCCGGGGCGCTGTCATGGCGCCGTGCCACCTGGGCGTACGCGGCTTCGGCATCAGCGAGGGCGCCCGCGGCATACAGCGCGTTGCCCAGGCCCAGGCCCAGCAACAGGGAATCGGGCCAGCGCTGCAGTGCCGTGCGATAGGCCTGCGCGGCCAGCGGCGCCGGGGCCACGCGCTCAAACGCCACACGGGCTTCGGTGACCGCCGCCTCGTCGGCCTGCGCCGGCAGGCGATCCGGGGGCAGCACGACAAACGCCCATTGGCTGGAGCGCGTCCAGGTGTGCTCGAAGGTGCTCAGGGGCATCACCTCGCGTTTCACGGTGCCCGAACGCAGGAGAATCTGGCCCGCCGGCAGGTCGTAGCCCACCACCACGGCGTAGTGCCACAGGGGCTGGATGGACAGGCCCAGGTTGAGCAACACCACTGGCGCTTGCCCGGCCGCCACTTCGCGCAGCAGCGAGATCAGATCGGGCCGGATGCGGGTGGCAATGTGGCCATGCCGACGCGGCGCCGCCAGCATCTCGATTTGCAGACTGCCTTCGCGGGCAGGCACGAACACGGCCGTGCCCAGCACCTCAGGCGCAATCGGCACACCCACGGCGCCCAATGCGGTGGCCAGCGCAGCCGGGCCGCACTGGTTGATATCTTGCGGAAAGAAGGGCACCTGGGCCCACTCCACACGCGCCGGCAGGTCAGACGGTGGATGGGCCAGCAGGGCACGGGTTTGCTTGGCCGTCAGGCTGGCGCAGGCGCTCAGCAGACTGACGGCACCCAGCGCCCCGGCACGCACCAGCCAGCGGCGGCGTGCGGGTCGCAGGCGGGTCATGCGGCTCAGCGGATGGAGCGCGTGAAAGGGAAGACCTTGGTGAAGCCCAGGATGTCGGTGACCAGCAACACCAGGAAGATGAACACGATGGTGCCCAGCACGCCACTGGCACCGGCCGGTGCATGCTCCAGCTGATCGGCCAGCGCAACGACTTCCTGGTCAGACAAGGAGGCGATGCGGGCACGGGCCGCATCCATGTCCACGCCCTTGGCCACCAGGGCCTCGGTCACATCGGCACGGTTGAGGGTGGCGAGCACCTGGGCACGGCGCGACTCGACCTGCACAAGGTCGGTGGTTGCGGCCACCGACTCGGTGGCGATCATGCCGGCGTGTGCAGCTTGCAGGCCCGCAGTGTGGGACAGGGCGGCCGCCACAATCCAGGCAACCAGCTTCTTCTTGGACGTCATCATGAGTCTTCCTCAGGAAATGCACGAGGCGGTGCGGCGATCTTAGAGCAGGCGCCGGACCTTTGTCAGTGCCGATCTGTGAGTGGATGTACAGGCCCTCCGGCCGACGCGGCACACCTCAGCGCAGGGCTTCGCGTGCCAGCAAGGTCTGCTTGCGTGCCAGCCCCCAGCGGTAACCTGAGGGGCTGCCGTCGCGCCGCACCACGCGGTGACATGGGATCAGCACGGCCAGCACATTGGCCGCACAAGCGCTGGCCACGGCCCGCACCGCACCGGGCCGGCCAAGCTGCTGTGCCAGCTCACTGTACGTCACGGTCTGCCCTGTTGGAATCTGCCGCAGGGCAGACCACACCGCTTGCTGGAATGCGGTGCCGCCGACATCCAGCGGCAAGCGCATGCGGTGAGCCTGATGGGGACGCACCCCCTCCAGTTCGGCCTGCACCGCGCTCACCCAGGGGTAAGGCCTCTCATCGTGCTGCCACACCCGATCCCGGAAGGCCTGTTGCAACTCGGCGAGCACGGCAGCATCGTCATCGCCCAGCAAGACGGCACACACACCCTGTGCAGTCCAGGCCACCAGCGCACGCCCCAGGCCCACAGAAACAATCTGCCAATGCAGCACAGGATGATCAAGGGTAGAACGGGCCATGATGAAAGCTCCCAGGTGGTTCGGCCCTTGCGGGCGCGTCAATGCGCGGACATGCCAGGAGGGCATGCAAACGGGTGCGCTCAGTAATGCGGCGGCAGTTCGTCGCGCAGGCTGCGAAAGGACGGGCTGCCGCCGCCATCGTCCTGCTGACGGCGCAAAGCGCTCACCTCTTTGACCAGCAGGTCGATGTGTTGTTGCTGGCGGGCGACCAGGGTGTTGAGGTTGTCGAGCAGGTCCTCCATGAACCCGATCTTGATCTCGAGGTCGATGAAGCGCTGTTCGGTATCGGTGGATGAAGACATGGCGCTATTGGACACGAAGTCAGCGCGCCGTCAAGCCGTTCAGCACGGCCTGCAGGGGTGCCGATGTCACGCCCACCGGCGCCAGAAAGGGGTTGCCCTGGATGAGCACGATGGCCGCCGTGGGCGCGGCCCCGAAGGCGAACAGCACGACTGCTGCCAACAAGGCCCGGGGCCGCTCAATGTGCACCACCGCCACCGACAACAAGGTCAGCAAGCCCAGAAAGGCCATGCCCAACCACTTCAAGGGGTTCACATGGGTCTGACTCAAAGACACGCGCTGGTCACGTTCATCGCGCATCGTGATGACCTGGTCGAGCATCAGGGCCTGGACGTTCGCGCCCAGCGCGTCCCGCACCCCGGCGCTGGCGATCAGAGTCAGCAAGGCATCGGCCCGCTCCGCCACCACGGGGTTTTCGGTGCGCTGCGCCAGCCAGCCCCATTCGTCCACGCTCGCCTGAGCGTATTGGGCCAGGGCGCCACGCACCTGGCTGGCCAGTGGCGCCGGCAAGTTCTGGCTGAGCGCCAGGGTGGTGCGCATCGCATCGGCCTCGCGGTACACCGCCCGGATCGCCCGATCGTGCGCGCTCCAGGTGTCGTTGGCCAGAAAAGCCAGCGTCAGACCAAACAGCACGCCCAGGATGTTGATGAAAGGGGGCGCCACCCCCTGCCAGGACAGCAACCACCCTGCACAGCGTGGGTGGTGCGCCAGGCGAGACACCCCGCTGACCGCCGCGAACGTGCCCACCACGGCCAGCAACGCATAGCCATAATGGTCGTAAGCCAGCCAGAGCGAGGTCGACATCAAGCGAACGACCGACTCAGTCGACGCTCAATTCGGGCGCCTGCGCCAGCAGGCTCTGCATGAAGCCTTCGGGACGCGGCACCACTTTCTTGTGCACCTTGTCGACGAAGACGATGCCGCTCTTGCCGCGCGCCACTTCGCGCCCGGACGACACCTCGGTCAAGCGGAAAACCAGATCGAAGCCGTACTTGTTGAAGTCGGACGGCAGCATCTCGACGCGGATGACCTCACCGTAAAAGCCTTCGGATTTGTACTGCGCCACCATGTCGCCCACGACGATGGACACGCCTTCCACATCGAACTCGGTGTAGCCCAGCCAGCGGAAGAAACGCGCACGGCCCTCAGAGACCAAGGTGAGCAGCTGCGCGTTGTCGAGGTGACCGGCCTGGTTGACGTGGCTGACATAGATCTGCACCTCCGTTGTGAAGATGAAGTGATCCGGCAGTTCAAATTGGACGCGAGCCATGGCTGTACACAGTGAAAGAAACGAAAACGGCGCCCGTGAGCGCGCGCCGCCATCGTAGCAGGCATGGGCATCATGGGGGCGATGAGGCCGCGGTGGCGTCGGTCGCGTACAGGCGCCAGCCCCCCTCTCCGGTCAACTCCAGCACCTGCGTGTGGAACGCGGCCACCGCTTCGTGATGGCTGACGCTGATGGGTGTGATGGACAACCCTGCCAATTGCCCATAGAGCAAGGCTTCGTTGGCGCCGTCGAGGGCGCTGGTGGCCTCGTCGAGCAGCAGGTAGCGGGGCTTGGCCAACAAGGCGCGTGCAAACGCCAGCCGTTGCTGCTCCCCCGCAGAGAGCACCTTACCCCAGTCCAGTTCGGCCTGCAGTCCGCCAAAGCGCTGCGCCAGATCGGGCAGGTTCACCACACGCAACCAGTCGTGGAGCTCCGCATCGGAGATGTCACGCTCGGTGTGCGGATAGAGGAGTTGGGTGCGCAAGTCCCCCAGGGGCAAATAGGGGTACTGGGGCAGAAAGAGCATGTCAGGCCCGGCCGGGCGCAGCACCCGGCCCGTACCGGTGTGCCACAAGCCGGCCATCACCCGCAGCAACGAGCTTTTGCCAGAGCCGCTGGCGCCCGTGATCATCAACCCCTGCCCTGGTGGCACCGACAGGTTCAGGTCCCGCAACAGAAGGTGCTCGCTGCGGGGGGTGTAGATCGTGAGTTGCGCCAGCGCCAGATGCGGCCCAGGCTCGGTGACGATGTGACGCTGCTCGGCGCTGGGCTCCTGGGTCAGGGCGTCAGCGTGCTGATCGAGCGTGTCAGAGAAGGCATGCAGGCGATCAATGCCCGCCGAGAAACGGCTCAAACCCTCGAAGTGCTCGACGATGACGGTCAAGGCGCTGAGGATGGCGGTGAAGGCCCCAGTGGCCTGGATGGCACGCCCCACCTCCAGCTCCCCCGAGAGCACCTGCCCCGAGATGATCACCACCGGCAAGACGATGGTGAGAAAGCTGTGCGCGTACTGGAAGGTGTTGAGGCGCAGCTGCCACGACAGCACCTGCCGGTAGTTGGCAAACAGCGCGTCGAACACCCGCATCAGGGCCGACATCTCGCGCGCCTCACCGTTGTGGAACGCGATGGGCTCGGCATGCTCACGCACACGCACGAGGTTGAAGCGAAAGTCCGCCTCGCGCTGCAGTTGCTTGAAGTTCAACCCGATCAGCCGCCTGCCAAACACCGTGGCGGTGAAGACGGTGGTGATGAGGGCATAGCCGATGAGGAAGTACACCAGACCTTGGGAAATCGTCCACAGCACCCCGGCAAAGGCCACAAGCTGGATCACCGAGGACAACACGATCATCGAGAAGTACAAGGACTGCTGCGTGAACGCGTTGATGTCTTCCGCCATGCGCTGGTCCGGGTTGTCGATCCCCGTCTCGGCATTGAGCCGGTAGTAGGCCCGTCCGCTGAAGTAGCGGCCAAGGAAATGCTGGGTGAGCCAACGGCGCCAGCGCAAACCCAGCGTGTCGCGCACGTAGTAGTACAAGCCGTAGATGGGCACGGCCGCCGCGAGGATGAAGGTGTAACGTCCGATCGAAGACCAGAAGCGCTCGGTGTCGCCCGCCGCCAGGGCCGAGGTGAACTCCCCTGTCTCGTGGTTGAAGAGCACATTGAAGCCCGTCTGGCCCAGCAACAGCACGATGAGCAGCGCCAGCATGCCCCAGGCACGCCACCGTTCGTCAGCGGTACGCCAGTAAGGGGCCGCGATGCGGGTGAAGCGGCGCCACAACGTGGCGTTGAAACCGAGGGCAGCAGCGGGGCTCATGGTGAAAGGGCGGGACAGGTCCGTCATGTTACGGCAGCGGGTTTGTCACATACCCTTCTGGCACAAGGCACATTGGAGATGCACCACAATGGTGCCCGACTCTGCTCACGTCCTGCCATGTCTGCTGCCCTGCTCCGTCGGCTCGCGCACCTGCTGACCGATGATGCCCCCACCTTGTCCCGCCCGGAGCGTCGGCGCGCCAGCCTGGGCGCGCTGTTGAGTGTGGCCCTGAGCGTGGTCGTGCTGCCTCTGTTGCCGGGCTCTCACGACTGGCTGATGGCGCCGGTTGGCGCCAGTGTGGTCATCTTGTTTGCGCTGTCACACAGCCCGCTGGCACAACCTTGGCCGGTGTTGGGCAGTTATCTGATCGCCACGCTGACTGGCTTGGCCTGTGTCGCGCTGGTCCCGCACGCCGGCTGGGCCGCGGCCCTCGCGGTGGGCTTGACGGTGTGGCTGATGGCGCGGCTGCATTGCCTGCATCCACCCGGCGGAGCGTTGGCGCTGCTGATCGTGCACGAGCACCACGGACAACACGTCGGCATTCCCCACACCCTGGCCATGGTGGCGCTCAATGTGGGTCTGCTCCTGCTGGGGGCAGTGCTCATTCACCGCGTGCTGTGGGGTCGCCCCTACCCCTACCGCGCCCCGGCAGACAGTGCCCCCACACGCCACCGGACGCGCGATGCATCCCCCCTGCAGCGCGGCGGCCTGGACCACGACGACCTGGCCTACGCCGTCAAGCAGCTCGACGGCTTCGTGGACGTGCAGGAAAACGAGTTGATCACGCTCTACAACCTGGCGGTCTCGCATGCGTTCGAGCGACATCTGGGTCTGAACTGTGGCGACATCATGTCGCGTGATGTGGTGACGGTGACGTTCGCCACCGAGCTGGAAGAAGCCTGGCAGCTGCTGCGCCGGCACAAGGTCAAGGCCCTGCCGGTGGTGGACAAGTTCCAGCGCCTGATCGGCATCCTGACCGTGGCCGACTTTTTGAGGCAGATGGATGACACCCGCACAGCGGGCCTGGCCGCCAGCCTCCAAGGTCTGCTGCGACGGACGCCAGGCCCCAATTCGGACAAGGCCGAGGTGGTGGGGCAGATCATGAGTCCCCACGTGATCACCGCCACCCCAGAGACCCCTGTGGCCACCCTGGTCCGGCAACTCAGCGACAAAGGGCTGCACCGGGTCCCCATCATCGATGCGCGTCGACAGGTTGTGGGCATGGTGACGCAGTCCGATCTGATTGCGGCGCTGTACAAGCACATTGCGTTGTCAGCGTGTGCGCCCCCTTCCTCCCCAGCGGCCCCGAACGCCTGAGCGTCGTCGCTCAGGGCTCTGAGCGTGAGGGCGGCTCATCTGGCCGCGTCAGGTGGTTCCGGTAGCTTTGCAAAAGCTGGCTCAGGCGCTCGTCATTGGCGGTGAACGCCCGGCAGTGGCGGCACATCAGCCGATGTTGCGCCGCCCAGAAGCGATCCGGCCAGGCGCCCTCCTCCAGCTGCCCCGAGGTCAGCTTGAAGACATAATCCTTGCAGCGCATCATGGCGTCATCCCTTCAAACCAGTTCTGGTGCAAGCACAGCTGGATCTGTTTGCGCGCCCGGCTCATGCACTGCCAGTAATCGGCCTTGCTCAACCCTAGCGTGGCACACACCTCATCGGCCTCACACTCCAGCAACTCCTTCATGCTGAAGACCCGGGCTGTCTTGGAGGGCAGCTTCTGCATGCAGATGTCCACCACGGCAAAGAACTGATCGGTGAGCAGTTGCTCCTCCGGTGTGCGCCAAACGGTCGGCGCCATGCCTGCAACCCAATGTCCGCGATCGTTGAACAGGACGTTGTCGAGTTCGTCGGCAAAAGCCTCGCTGTAGCCCACTTCAGGGCGGTACTTGCCTCGCAGGCGGTCGGTGATCTTGTGCTTGAGGATGCCAAACAGGTAGCGCTTCAGATCGGTCTGTCCCAGCGTGGCCGGATCGGCGCCCAGCATCGCGGCCAAGGCGTCTTGCACAGCGTCTTCCGCCTCTTCCCTCGGTTGGATGTGCAGCAAGGCAAAACGCAGCATCGGGCCACGCCACTCACGGGCCCATCGCCCCAGAGACAACTCATCCGACGAAGAAAGGTTCATGCATGCCTGCTCGAAGTACGCTGTGTCCGGCCGCGCCAGGCATCGAGGGCATATTGTCCGCCGCCTTGTGTCACGATGGCCAGCAACATGATGGCGAGCATGAGCGGCACCTTGAAACCCAACCCTGCCTCAGAGTCGATCTGGTTCCACCCCGCCCAGCCCAGATCGAAATGCACGGTGTACACCGCGACATAGGTGATGAAGAGCAGCCCGCCTGCGGCCCAGCGGCTCCACCAGCCAAGAGTCAAGGCCAGCCCCAGCAACACCTCGCCCACACCGGCGGCCAGCCAGTTGACGTCAGCAGACAAGAAGTGGTTGGGAAAGGGGAAACTCAGCCCCGCAAACCATGCCGGGGCAGGCAGGCCGGCAGACAGCTTGGTGTAGCCGGCCCACAGGAACTCTTGCCCCGCCCACAGGCGCAAGGCCAGCAAGCCCACGCCGTCCAGTCGTTCATGCGCTTTCTCGCGCCAGGTAAGCCAGAAAGTCATCTGTCAGGTCTCCGTAATAGGGCGAGGTCCATGTGGACTGCCGGATGTAGGCCTCGATCAAGGTCCGCCAACCAGCTTCTCCCAGTTGCTCACGCACCGCAGGAAAGTGCGCCTCGATCATCTGGCTGACACCCAGGTAGACGAGGTGCCGGTAGACGCGCAGGCCCTGGGCGGTGTAGCCGGCCGGGACCTCGTCGCTGCGCCCTCTCACATGGTCGAAGAAAGCCGAAGACATGCCAGCTCCTTGTTGAGGATGTCCATGGTCGGGACGTCGTTGTCCCACTCCAGCAGCACCGCCAGACCCTGCGTTTGATGCAGGTGGCGGGCCATCTCGGCGGTGACCCGCTCCACGGGCTCGCTGTGGGTGTCGATGTACAGGCCGAAGCGCTCGTCCCACTCATGACCGGCCACATGCAGATAGCTGACGCGCTGGAGGTCAATGCCTTGCACAAAGCCTCTCAGGTCGTGTCCGCCGTGGTTCTTGTGGTTCACGACCACGTTGTTGAGGTCCAGCACGATGCCACAGTCGGCGCGCTCGGCCACTTCGGACAGAAAGTCGACTTCGGACAACTCGCCGATGTTGGTGTACCAGGTCGTGTTTTCGATCGACAGGCGTTGCCCCAGCACGTCCTGAACCTGCCGGATGCGGTCGCTGACACGCACGACCTCGGCCTGTGTGAAAGGGATGGGAAAGAGATCGTAGAGCTGGTGTGCATCACCACTGGCTGCGAGATGATCCGAGTACACCGAGGTGTTCAGATCGGCCATCAGCTCACGCACGGCCCGTACAAAATCGAGATTGAGAGGCGATGAACCACCCAGGTTGAGCGACACCCCATGCAAGTACACCGGGCGCCCCGCCGCGATCAACTCATGCAAGGGACCGCGGTCACGGCGCACCCAGTTCTCGGGGGCGACTTCAAAGAAATCCGCCTGAACGCCTGACATCTCCCAGTCGCTCATCTCACGGCGGTAGCCCAAGCCGATCATCGCCGCCCTCCGATCACTTCTTGCTGCAGGCCGCATCCTTTTTGGAGCAGGAGGCGTCTTTCTTGGCGCACGAGGCATCCTTCTTGGCGCAGCTGGCATCTTTTTTGCCCGCCTCGCTGGCCTTGGATGCTGCAGGCTGGGCCTTCTTGGCCGCGGTTTCCTTTTTGCCGCAGGTGCCGGCTCCGCACTTGCTGTCGGTGGGTCCTGCGGCCCAGGCAGACGAGGCAATGGCCGCCGCAGCGAGCGTGGCAAGGGTCTTCAGGTTCATGATCTTGTCCTCCAGATAGGTCGTGCCACACAGCGTGCACGGTGACTCTGTCGGACGAGGTGGCCAATTCCTGACAATCTCTCTGAAAAATATGTCGCAGGCGCTGGCATGATCGCCTTGTTCAACAGGAGTGCGGCATGAAGGCGATCTGGAACGGCGTGGTGGTGGCAGAGAGCGATGACATCGTCACCGTGGAGGGGGAGCACTACTTTCCTCAGGCCGCGCTCAAGAGCGAGTACACGAGCTTCAGCAACCACCGCAGCAGCGACTGGAAGGGGCAGGCCTACTACCAGAGCCTGTTCGTCAACGGCGAGATGAAGGCCGATGCCGTCTGGCACTACCCGGAACCGAGCGAATCGGCAGCGAACCTGAAGGGGCGCGTGGCGTTCACCTCTGGCGTTCAGATCGTCGATTGACCAAGCGCCGATCTGCTCCGCCAGAGTCAGTCAGCTTGACGACGGGTCTGGCGCAGCGTGTAGAGGTAGAGGCCCTCCACTTTCTCGCGTGCCCAAGGCGTTTTGCGCAACACCTTGAGGCTTGAGCTGATGCTGGGGTTCTGGGCAAAGCAACGCAGCGCAATGCGCTCGGCCAGGCCTTCCCAGCCGTAGTAGTCCACGAGGTCGGTGAGAAGTCGCTCCAGCGTGAGGCCGTGCAAGGGATTGCGGGGTTGTGCTTGTTCGTTCATGGGGTCAGGTTGTAACGCAAATCAAACGAGAGGTGGGCACCTGACATACGATGAGGGTTCTGTCAGTCCTTGCATCGGAGCGACCCATGAACCAGCCCCTCGATACCGCCGCCCTCGACCAGCTTTTCGTGCAGGCCCACACCCACAACACCTTCACCGACCAGCCGGTGAGCGACGCGACGCTCCACCAGCTTTACGATCTGCTCAAGTGGGGGCCCACGTCGATGAACTGCCAGCCCGCACGCTATGTGTTCGTGCGCAGTGAAGCGGGCAAGGCCCAGTTGCTGCCAGCCCTGAGCCCCGGCAATGTCGACAAGACCCGCCTGGCTCCGGTGACCGTGGTGATCGCCTCGGACACCCGCTTTCAGGACCAGTTGCCCACCCAGTTCCCCGCCTACGATGCCAAGCCCATGTTTGACAGCGACGCGGCGCTGGCCGAGTCCACGGCTTTCCGCAACAGCACGCTGCAAGGCGCTTACCTGATCCTGGCCGCGCGCGCCCTCGGGCTCTCCTGCGGGCCCATGAGCGGTTTCGATGCCGCCAAGGTGAACGCCGCCTTCTTCCCCGACGGCCAATGGCGGGTCAACTTCATGGTCAACCTGGGCCATGGCGCCCCGGACGGCTTCTACCCACGCGGCCCCCGACTGCCGTTCGACGACGTGGCCCGCATCGTCTGAATCCAAGCCGCCCTCGCCATGAACCGCTTGCTCTCCGAATGGCAACGCCTGTACGCCGCCGGGCCGGACCGCGCCTGGGCCGACCCGCAGGGACAGGTACGCGCCCTGGTTTTGGAACTGTCACGCCCGGCCGACTGGCGCACGCTGTCGCGCGCCTGGCAGGGTGTGCAGGCCGATCTGGCTTGGCCCGCTCCAGCCATCGCTGTCACCGGACGCGATGGCTACCAACTGTGGTTCTCGCTGGATCAGGCGATCCCGCTGCCGCACGCCACCGCCTTTCTCGCCAGTTTGCAGGCCCGCTATCTGGCAGACGTGCCGCCTGAGCGCGTGCGCCTGTGGCCGATGGCCGATGAGCAGGCACCCCACGGCTGGCGACACACTGCCCCCCTGCCTGAACCGGACGGACAAGCAGTGTGCCCCGATCAGTGGGCGGCTTTCGTCGCACCCGATCTGGCGCCGGTGTTCAACGACACCCCTTGGCTGGACCTCCCGCCCAACCTGGAAGGGCAGGCCGACCTGCTGTCGCGCCTGCGCAGCGTGAGCGCGGCCGAATGGCAAACGGCCTGCGCCCAGTTGACCACCCTGCCCACCGCAACCACGTCACACCCTACGCGCGAGGCTTCGACCTCACCGGACGCTCCCCCCTCGGCAACGCCCGCGGCGCCCGATGCCAGTCACGTTCCGTCTCACACCGATCCGCACAGCTTCCTGCTGTCGGTGATGAACAACGTGGCCCTCGACATGGCCCTGCGCATCGAGGCAGCCAAGGCACTGCTGCCCTTCACGTCGCAGCGTTGAGAACCTCAGGGCCGCCAGTTGGCAATGAAGGCTTCCAGATCGGCCACATCCAGCGGACGGCTGAACAGGTAGCCCTGGTGGGCGTGGCACCCCTGTTCGCGCAGGAAGGCGCACTGTGCCTCGGTTTCCACCCCTTCGGCGATGACGCTCAGGCCCAGACTCTCGGCCAGCACGATCACGGTGCGGGCAATCGCCGCATCGTTCGGGTCGTCCAGGATGTCACGCACAAAGCCCTGGTCGATCTTGAGCTGATCGAGTGGCAAACGTTTGAGATAGGCCAGCGAGGAGTAACCGGTGCCGAAATCGTCCAGCGAGAAACGCACGCCACGGGCCTTGAGCGCATCCATCTTGCGGATCACGCTCTCGACGTCGGTCACCAGCGAGCTTTCGGTCAACTCCAGCTCCAGACGGGTCGGATTCGCACCGGTGCGGTCGAGGATCTGACACACATCGGCCACGAAGCGCTCTTGCAGGAACTGTCGTGCACTCACGTTCACCGCGATGCTCAAGTCGGCCGTGCCCGCGTCCTCTGCCCAGCGTGCAAGCTGCACGCAGGCCGTCTCCATCACCCACCGCCCCAGCGGCACGATCAGGCCGTTTTGCTCGGCCACCGGGATGAAGGCAGCCGGTGACACCATGCCACGCTCTGGGTGACGCCAGCGCACCAGGGCCTCCACGCCGATGATGCGACGGTCTGCCGAGACCTGAGGCTGGTACTGCAGGAAGAACTGCCCCTTCTCCAGGGCGCCCCACAGCCCGGCATCCAGCTCTGCACGGGCATGGATGTCGGCCTGCATCTGCGGGTCGAAGAAACACAGCTGGTTGCGCCCGGCCTGCTTGGCCTGTGCCATCGCCAGGTCTGCCCGCTTCAGCGGCTCATCCACGCGCTCTGCCGGGTTGTCGCCAAACAAGGTGATGCCGACACTGGCCGAGCAACGGTGCGCCGAACTGCCGAGCTGGAAAGATCGGTGCAAGGCCTGCAGGATCTTGGTGCCCACCACTTCGGCACGACGAGCGGCCTCCATGTCTTCCTCGCTCAAGGCCTCCAGCATCACCACGAACTCATCGCTGCCCAGGCGGGCCACGGTGTCTTCCTCACGCACACAGCTCAGCAGAATCTGTGACACCTGCTCCAGCAACTGGTCGCCCTCCTGCTGCCCCACCGTGTCGTTGACCGCCTTGAAGTTGTCCAGGTCGATGCACAACAAGGCCCCTCGACTCTTGTGACGCGCACACGAACGCAGCGCATGCTCCAGACGCTCCAGTAGCAGACGCCGATTGGGCAGTTGCGTCAGCGGGTCGAAGAAGGCGAGGCGTCGCACTTGCTCCTCCGACGACTTGCTCGACGTGATGTCAATGAACGTTGACACATAGTGCGTGACCCGCCCCTGCTCGTCCTTGACAGCACCGATCGAGATGGCTTCCGGATAGATCTCCCCGCTCTTGCGCCGGTTCCAGATCTCGCCTTGCCAAGACCCCGTGGCGTGCAGATCCGACCACATGGCCGCGTAGAACGCCTCGTCGTGGCGCCCCGAACTGAACATGTGCGGCGTCTGGCCGATCACCTCCTCGGCCTCATAGCCGGTCACCTGAGTGAACGCCGGGTTGACGCGCAGAATGCGCTGCTGATCGTCGGTGATCAGCATCGCCACCTGAGAGTCGAAGGCCGTGGCTGCGATGCGCAGGCTTTCCGCCGCCTGCTTGCGCTCGGTGATGTCGCGGGCCGAGCCAAAAATCACCGGCTGACCATGCAGATCGAGCGGAAAGGCCGTGATCTCGACCGCACGCTGCGTCCCGTCCCGATGGCGGTGTGTGGTTTCAAACGTGGTGACCGAGGAGGAGGCGCGCACACGCTCGATCAGCGCATGGATCTCGGACTCGGACAAGGCCACATCCCATTGCGTGACGCTCATGCCGATGGCTTCGCTGTGCGGCACCCCCAACATGCGACAGAAAGCGTCACTGGCTTCGATCACCCGGCCTTGCAAATCGATGATGTGGATGCCATCGCTCGCGTTCTGCAGCAGCACCTGGCTGCGACGGTGAGCCCGTTCGTTGGCACGGATCAGTCGCCACAGCAGCCAGGCCGTGGCGCAGGTCACCAGCATGAAGAGCCCCGACAGGATCACGGCCTTGCGCACATCGTCACGCCACTGCCCGAGATAGTCTGCCTCGCCCAAGCCCACGACCACGAAAGCCGGCATCAAGGTCAACTTGCGGTACGCATTGATGCGGTTGATGCCATCGGCGGTCCGGGCACTGTAGAAGGTGGCCTGCGGGGCCCCAGAGGCGACGATGTCGGTCAACTCCTGCGAGCCAGCCCGCACGCCCACCCGCCCCGCCGGCGCATCCAACCGAGGCGCGCGGGCGATCAAGGCCTTGTCGGTGTCCCGCATCAGCGCGATGCCGTGCCGTCCCAACTGCAAGCCAGACAACAGTGCTTCGAAATGCTGCACGGGCACGGCCGCCGTGACCATGCCCGCAAAACGCCCATCAGGATGGTTGTAGCGGCGCGAAAACACCGTGATCCAGGTGCCTGCAATGCGGCCATGCAGCAGCTTGCTGGCACGCGTCTGGCCATCGTCCTGCTCACGGTGGGCACGGAAAAAGTCACGGTCGGCATAGCTCACCCGGGTGCCGGGCATCACGCCATGCCCGAGCAGCACCCGTCCCTGCGCATCAGACACGCGCAACTCGGCGATCTGTGACAGCCAGCTCTCGTGAAAGGCCAGCAGCGCGACCATATCGGGATCGTTCAACGGCACCCGCTGGCGCAAGGCGCGCTCCAGTTGCAACTCGACCTCGCGCAACGACTGGTCAATGCCACGGACCGAAGAACTCACGCTCTGGTCCAGCAACAAAGCCAGATTCTCGACCGTGGTGCGCACCTCGGCCTCCTTGCGCGCCTTCGCCTCCCCCAAGGCCACCGTGAACAGCCCTGCGAGGAACAGATTCAAAGCCACGACCGTCGCCACCAGGGCCAGGAAAATGGTCTTTTTTCTCTGTTGCATGACAAAGGGGAACGTGAGCAGCAGTGCGAGTCAGGCGCGCAGAGGTGAACAAAAGGGGCAAAAACGCCGGGAGCCCTCATTCTGCCTTGGACTGTTCAATTCCCGCCCACACCGCATCCGTTGATGTGATCCACGCCACACTTGCGACGACCAGGCGGCCGTGGGCAACCCGGCACAGACGCGCCCGCGACGCCCCCCCCTTTCCGGATTGGCGCCATGTGTTTACGATGCGCCACCTCCGCCATGAAACTTTCGCCCCGTCCCTCAAGGGTCGAAAGTCCACCTGATGAAAACCTACGACATCGAACTCCAGCGCCTGAAATCCGTCCGCCACCACAAAGGCCTGATCGAGTTGGGCGTTGAGGTGCTGGTGCAACCGCGCACAGCGCGCGATGAACAAGGGGTGACCAGCTGCCTGTCTCTGGAAGTGGACGACGCGCGCACCTTGCTGATCCTGCTCAAGCAGCAAATCGCCGAACTCGACAAGCTGCAACCGCGCAGCCGCCGCTCCGGACGCTGCTGACCGCCTCTTGTCCCTGGCATGACAGGGACAAGGCTTCGGCTCTATGCTTCAGAAGAATCTGCCTCAGACCACCATGACCCACCCTGATGCCCCCGACACCTCCGACGCCATGCGTTGGAGCGACGCCTTCCTGCTGGGCTATGACCCGATGGACAAGCTCCATGAGGAGTTCGTCGACATCGTCGCCCGACTGCAGGCGGCCGACGATGGCTCCCTGCCTTCCTTGATGGACGAGTTGGCTCGCCACCTCCAGGAACACTTCGACCTGGAGAACAAATGGATGGAAGAGACCGACTTCCCGCCCCGTGGGTGTCACATGGACGAACACGCGGCCGTCTTGAAGTCTGTGGCCGAGGTGCGTGAAGAGCTCACCGCCGGCAACACCGATCTGTGCCGCGATCTGGTTGCGCATCTGGCCGAGTGGTTCCCCGGCCACGCCGACCACCTGGACTCCGCGTTGGCGCACTGGATGTCCAAGCGCCGGTTTGGTGGCAAGCCGGTGGTGCTGCGACGAGACGTGCCGCTGCGCTGAGGATCTGGCCGCCGCAGGCCAGATCGCAGGAAGAGTGCAGGGCTCACGCAGGTCATACTGTTCTAGGCAATTAATGTCGACAACTGGAGGCATGGCGAATCAAGGACTTGCAACGCTTCAAAAAAACTGACAGGTCAACACAAGTCGAAAACGGACTCACGACAACGCCACATGCGCCGTCGTAGGCACGCAATTAAAGTCGAAAACAGTGCGATTTATGTGAGCCCTCAAATCGCCATCTCAAGCTAGTAGTCGAATCCGTACGGACAGAATTGACAGGGAGGAAGTTCAAACCAGCCTGTCGAAACCCGCAAGATCCCCGTCTAGAGACCAGACGCGCACTCGGCTCATGGGGTGTAAGTCGCAGTTGTGCTGCCACTCCTTGAGGATTGAAGGCAACAAGCTGACGCTCGGTGTGACCTTGTTTGAGCGGATCATGGGCAGCCCGCAAGGCACGGCCATCAGCGAACACCTGCAGGAAGACATGTGGTCGCTTCTGGCCAACAAAGACGGAAAGGTGCACTGGCCATTCCTGAGCTGCTTCAAGCGCTGCATAACCTCGGCGCGCCCGCTGGCTTAGATGCTGAGTACCCGCTCGTTCTGATGGCGGGCGAGCGACGCTCCTACAACGCCAACCAGATCTACCGCGACCCGAAATGGCGCAAGCAGGATGCAGAAGGCGCGTTGCACATCCACCCGGACGACGCGAACCAGTACGGCCTGACCGATGGCGGTAAGGCTGTGTGCAAAACGCGCAGGGGGCAGCTGACCGTATCTGTGAAATTCGACTCAGCAGCCAGGAAGGGCTTCGTCACGCTGCCGCACGGTTACGGCATGCGCTACCGGGATGGCGAACCCAATGGACCTCAGCTCAACATGCTGACATCCAGCAACGAGTGTGACCCGATGACCCGGACCCCTCACCACAAATACGTCCCAGTCGCTGTGCAGCCCTGTGCGGCATGACTGGCGTCTCCTCAACCCCTGGCCATCTGCACTGAGGGGTTTGATTCAGTGCTCGATGGGTAACCCGCAGGCACGCCACTCTGTGACGCCATCGGTGATCTTGTAGGCTTTGTAGCCACGCCGACGCAACAGCTTGACGGCCTCGTCAGACATCAGACAGAACGGCCCCCGGCAATAGGCGACGATGTCCTTGCCACTTGGAAGATCGGCCAGCCGTTTCGTCAACTCCCCCAAGGGCAGAGAACGCGCAAACGGCAGGTGACCGGCGCCGTATTCGGCCTCCGGGCGAACGTCGATGACCACGATGTCGCCCCTGCGCGCCTTGGCAAGCAGGGACTCACGGCTTTCCGGTGACAGGGAATCTGGCGAGGCTGCCATCTGGTTGAGCGCCACTTGCAACTCGATCAGGTGTTCTTCGGCCACTTCCCGAACATGGACCCACAGCTGGGCGACATCTGGCCCACTCAGGCGGTAATGGATGAACTTGCCCTCGCGCCGGGTGTCGACCAAACGGGCTTCCCGGAGCGCACGCAAATGGGCGCTGGTCAAACGCGTGTCGATGTGCGCCTGTTCGGCCAAGGTCTCGACCGTCTTTTCGCCTTGCGCCAGCAACTCAATGAGTTCCAAGCGCTTCGGGCTGGATAGCGCTTTGCCGATGCGAGCGACGTGTTCGTAAAGATGAGACTTGATTCGAGGTGATGCCATTCGTACATCCTAACGGTTATTGGAATGTTTGCCAAACATCCGCATTCGCGAACCCGATATACTTTTGAAATGCGTCGATGGTTCGCGATCTTCCTGCTGGTTCTGATGCCTCTGCAAGCCGTTTGGTCTGCAGCCGTGCCCTATTGCCAGCATGAGAGCGCCCCGAGCCAATCGCGCCATCTGGGGCATCACCAGCACCACGATCATGCTGACGTGGACGGCGCTCAGTCTCATGAGCACGGCAAATCGGATACCGGAAAAGGCATCGCCGATCTGGATCACGACCATCATTGCTGGTCCTTCGCTTCCATGCTGCCGGACGCACAGGGCCTTTCTGTGCCGCCGCCGCAAGCCCAAAGCGCCACCTCTCCGCTGGCGGCGTACACCTCCTTCGACGCCCATCACATCGATCGCCCCAATTGGCGGGTTTCGCTCTGAGTTGGCGAGACAGGGGCTGCACATCGGTCTGATGTGACCCGGTTCATGTGACGTTGGTGCACCCGCGCTGACGCTGCGCATGGGCCACGCACGGATGACGCATCGACGGCGCCATCCTCCTGCTCGCCGGATATCCCCTGCTGATTTCCGGAGAACCCGATGCGATGGTTTGAAATGGGCCGAGTGGTGCCCGCCACAGGCATGGCCCTGTGTTTGTCCTTCATGTTTCAAGGCGCTGGGGCACAAAGCCTGAGCCTGGATGTGGCGATTGCTGCCGCACTGGCGCGTCATCCTCAGTTACGCGCGGTGGTGCTGGAGCGCGAAGCCAGCGCTGGGGCCACCCAGCAAGCGGGCGCCTGGCTGAACCCCGAGTTATCCACCCTGGTGGAAGACACCCGAAGCGCGACGCGCACCACCACCCTCCAGCTGACTCAGCCCATGGAATTGGGTGGCAAACGGTTGGCGCGCATCCAGGCCGCCGAGGCCGCCCAGGCACAAGCCGATCTGGAGGTGTCGGCCATGCGCGCCCAAGTCACGGCGCAGGTGATGGCGGCATTTCATGGCCTGGCCATGGCCCAGGAAAAGGTGCGACTGTCCGATGAGTTGAGCCGCATTGCCACGCAGGCGCGTGAGATGGCGGCCAAGCGCGTGCAGGCGGGCAAGGTTTCGCCCGTGGAAGAGGTGAAGGCCCAGGTGGCACAAGCCCAAGCGCTTTCTGCGGCCAGTGCAGCCCAGGGTGAGTGGCGTGCCGCCATGTCCCTGCTTCGACAGGCAGTGGGCAATCCGGACGTGCGGTTTGACCGCGTGGAGGGGATCGCCGGATCACTGCCTTCGGCGCAACGCTGGCAACCCTTGACCCCGCTTCTGGAGGCCTCGCCTGCGATGTTGCGCGCGCAGCAGGAAGTGATGCGCAGGCAAGCGCTCGGGGCACTGGAGAAGGCTCGCCGTGTGCCCGATGTCGCCTTGACGCTGGGCGCCAAGCGGGATGCCCAGATGGGCCGAAGCCAAGCCATCGCGGGGGTGAGTCTGGTGTTGCCGCTGTTCGACCGCAACCAGGGCGCCATCCTGGAGGCCACGCGCCGCGAGGACAAGGCTCGCGTGGAACTGGAAGTCATCCGTGCCGACCTTCAGACGCAGGCCGAGCAGGCCCTGGCGCAACTGGAAGCCGCCTTGACTCAGGCCCAAGCGATGCAGCGCAGTGTGCTGCCCGCAGCACGGCAGGCCTTTGCCGCCAGCACCAAGGGCTATGAACTGGGCAAGTTTGGCTACCTGGATGTGCTGGATGCCCAGCGCACCCTGTTCGAGGCCGAGACCCACGCATTGAACGTGGCCGCTCAAGCCCACCAGGCCGACGCACGCCTGGTGGCACTGTTGGGCGAGCCCACACCGAAGAAAGACTGACACCATGACCTCATTCAAGAAACACACCTCCCGGCTGGCCATTGCCGCCGTGCTCATCCTCGGTGGCCTCCTCGGGTGGGCGATCCTGCAGAAGGACACCGCCCAGCCGCAAGACGAACACGGCCATGCAGCTCACACGGAGGACGGCGCCCACGCTGATGCAGAGCATCACGGCGCTGCACCCGATAAGGCCCACACCGATGCGCCAGCCCATGACGATGACGAACATCACGAAGTAGCCGAAGCCGCGCAAGCAGAGCCCAGCGCCAAGGGACCTCACGGCGGCCGACTGTTCACATCTGGCAGTTTCGGGCTGGAGGTGAGCATCTTCGAAGAGGGTGTGCCCCCTGAGTTCAGGCTCTATCCGTCTCAAAACGGCAAGCCTTTGTCCCCTTCGCAAGTCACGGCCACCTTGACGCTGGAGCGATTGGGCCGGGCACCACAAGTGATCCGCTTCAAGCCGCAAGGCGACTTCCTGCAAGCTGACGCCGAAGTCGTGGAGCCTCATTCCTTCAAGGTCTCTGTGGAGGCGGTGCAGGATGGCAAAACCCATCGGTTCGGCTACACACAGGAGGAAGCGCGCGTCACCATGAGCGATGCGCAACTGAAGCAGGCAGGCGTCACCTTGGCAGTGGCTGGCCCTGCGCGCATCAGCAGCCAGTTGGCCCTGTTGGGCGAAGTGCGCTACAACGCCGACCGTACCGTACAGGTGGTGCCACGCCTGGCTGGCCTGGTGGAAGCCGTGCCTGTCAGTGCGGGTGAGCGTGTGCGCAAAGGACAGGTGCTTGCCGTACTGTCCAGCCCGGCCCTGGCTGACCAACGGGCTGAGGGCATGGCGGCACAGAAACGCCTGGCACTGGCCCGCACCACCTTCGAGCGTGAGAAGCAACTGTGGCAGGACAAGATTTCGGCAGAGCAGGACTACCAGCAAGCCCGTGCGGCTTTGCAGGAAGCCGAGATCGCCGAGCAGAACAGCCGTCAGAAACTGGCCAACCTGGGGGCGACCGCATCCCGCAACAGCAACCTGACGCGCTTTGAGCTGCGCGCGCCCCTGGATGGCGTCATCACCGACAAGCGCATCACCGTGGGACAGTCCGTGAGCGAGACCGAACCGGTGTTCACCGTGTCCGATCTGTCGTCCGTGTGGGTCGAGGCCCCGGTGGCCACGAAGGATCTGGGCACCATCCGCACGGGCATGGCCGTTCAGGTTGCGGCCAATGGTTTTGACGCACAGGCGGTGGGCACCATCACCTACATCAGCGCGCTGGTGGGTGAGCAGACCCGCAGCGCCACGGCTCGTGTGGTGCTGCCCAACCCAAAGGGGCTGTGGCGACCGGGGCTGCCGGTGCGTGTCGCCGTCACCGAAACACAGGCCGATGTTCCGGTGGCGATTGACGTGGAGGCCATCCAGACCGTGCGTGACTGGCAGGTGGTTTTTGGCCGTTACGGCCAGCAACTGGAAGCGCGCCCCCTGACATTGGGGCGTAGCGATGGCAAACGGGTCGAGGTGCTCAGCGGTTTGAGCGCAGGCGAACTCTATGCCGCCAAGAACAGTTTCGTCATCAAGGCCGAGTTGGGCAAGGCAGGAGCCAGCCATGACCACTGACACACCACGCACGCCCAAGCAGACCGAGGACACCCGCCATGTTTGAACGCATTTTGCGCTTTGCACTGGAGCAGCGCTGGGTGGTCTTGCTGGCCACGCTGGCCATTGCCGTCCTGGGGCTGTTCAGCTATCAAAAGCTGCCCATCGACGCCGTGCCGGACATCACCAATGTTCAGGTTCAGATCAACACCGAGGCTTCTGGCTACTCACCACTCGAAGCCGAGCAACGCGTGACGTTTCCTATCGAGACGGCGATGGCCGGGCTGCCTGGCTTGAGCGAGGTGCGCTCCCTGTCTCGCTACGGCCTGTCGCAGGTGACCGTGGTGTTCAAGGATGGCACCAACATCTACTTTGCGCGCCAGTTGGTCAATGAACGCATTCAGGAAGCGCGCGCCAAGCTGCCCCCGGGCCTGAGCCCGTCCATGGGGCCGATCAGCACGGGCCTGGGCGAAATCTACATGTGGACGGTGGAGGCCAAACCAGGGGCCCTCAAGGCCAATGGTCAGCCTTACACGCCCATGGACCTGCGCGAGATCCAGGACTGGATCATCAAGCCCCAACTGCGCACGGTGCCGGGTGTGACCGAGATCAACACCATCGGCGGCTATGCCAAGGAGTTCCAGATTGCGCCGGATCCAGCCAAGCTGGTGGCCCACGGGCTGGACCTGGAGGACCTGGTCACCGCGCTGGAGCACAACAACGCCAACGTGGGGGCCGGCTACATCGAGCGACGCGGCGAGCAGTACCTGATCCGGGCGCCGGGTCAGGTGCAGGGCCTGGCCGACATCGGTGGCATCGTGGTCAAGCAGACGGCGGGCGTCAATGTGCGCATCCGCGATGTGGCCGAGGTGATGCTGGGCAAGGAGTTGCGCACGGGTGCCGCCACCGAAGATGGCCAGGAAGTGGTGCTGGGCACCGTGTTCATGCTGATCGGCGAGAACAGCCGCGAGGTGTCGCGCGCGGTGGACGAGCGGCTGGCGCAGGTCAACAAATCACTGCCTGCGGGCGTCATCGCCAAGACGGTCTATGACCGCACCGTGCTGGTGGACAAGGCCGTGGCCACGGTCAAGAAGAACCTTTTTGAAGGGGCGGTGCTGGTCATCGTCATCCTGTTTGCCTTCCTGGGCAACTTCCGGGCGGCCTTGATCACGGCCATGGTGATCCCGCTGTCGATGTTGTTCACCTTCACGGGCATGGTCAGCCAGAAAGTGAGCGCCAACCTGATGAGCCTGGGCGCCCTGGACTTCGGCATCATCATCGACGGCGCCGTGGTGATCGTGGAGAACTGTGTGCGGCGCCTGGCCCATGCGCAAGCCCATCATGGGCGGACGCTGACCCGCTCCGAACGCTTTCACGAGGTGTTTGCCGCAGCGCAGGAGGCCCGTCGCCCGCTGCTGTTCGGGCAGCTCATCATCATGGTGGTCTACCTGCCCATCTTTGCGCTGGCGGGGGTGGAAGGCAAGATGTTCCACCCCATGGCCTTCACCGTGGTGGTGGCCTTGCTGGGGGCCATGGTGCTGTCGATGACCTTCGTGCCTGCTGCCGTGGCCCTGTTCCTGAACGGCCCGGTCAGCGAGAAGGAGAACCGCCTGATGGGGTGGGCGCGCCGCGCCTACGAGCCCCTGCTGGACAAGGCCTTGTCTCGCCAACCGCTGGTGCTGACCCTGACGGCGGTGGCCGTGTCCTTGGCGGCCTTGATGGCCACGCGCATGGGCAGCGAGTTCATCCCCAGCCTGGATGAACACGACATCGCGTTGCACGCCTTGCGCATCCCCGGTACCAGCCTGAGCCAGGCCATCGAGATGCAGGGCCAACTGGAGAGCACGATCAAGGCCTTCCCCGAGGTCAAGGCTGTCTTTGCCAAACTGGGCACGGCCGAGATTGCCACCGACCCGATGCCCCCCAACGTGGCCGACACCTTCGTGATGCTCAAGCCGCGTGAGCAATGGCCCGATCCCAAGCGCTCGAAAGCAGACCTGATCGCTGCCATACAGGCAGCCGTGATGAAGGTTCCGGGCAACAACTACGAGTTCACCCAACCCATCCAGATGCGCTTCAACGAGTTGATCTCCGGGGTGCGCAGCGATGTGGCCGTGAAGGTGTTTGGTGACGACATGGCCACGCTCAACGAGACGGCCGAACAGATCGCCAAGGCGCTGGAGACCGTGCCGGGCGCGCAGGATGTCAAAGTGGAGCAGACAACCGGACTGCCGATGTTGACGGTGCAGATCGACCGCGAGCAGGCGGCTCGACTGGGTCTGAACATGGCCGATGTGCAAAACACCCTGGCCACAGCTTTGGGGGGACGCGAGGCAGGGGCTGTGTTCGAGGGCGACCGTCGTTTTGACATCCTGGTTCGACTGCCTGAACCACTGCGCAGCGACATCGATGCATTGAGCCAGTTGCCCATCCGTTTGCCGCCGACAGTTGAAGGGGGCGCCGAGCGGGTGGCCGGGTTCATCCGCCTGGGCGACGTGGCGACCTTGGACATGTCCCCCGGGCCGAACCAGATCAGCCGTGAGGATGGCAAACGCCGGGTGGTGGTCACGGCCAATGTCCGAGGGCGTGACATCGGCAGTTTCGTGACGGAGGCACAGACCCGGATCGACGATCAGGTGAAAGTGCCGGCGGGATACTGGACCGACTGGGGGGGCACCTTCGAGCAACTCCAGTCGGCCTCTCAGCGCCTGGCCATCGTCGTGCCCGTGGCCTTGCTGCTGGTGTTCGTGCTGCTGTTTGCCATGTTCGGCGACGTCAAGGATGGGTTGCTGGTCTTCACCGGCGTGCCGTTTGCCCTGACGGGCGGGGTGGCGGCGCTCTATCTGCGGGACATACCCTTGTCGATCTCGGCGGGCGTGGGCTTCATTGCCTTGTCCGGCGTGGCCGTGCTCAATGGGCTGGTGATGATCGCCTTCATCCGAAGTCTGCGTGAGCAGGGCGTGCCGTTGGAGCAGGCCATTCGTGAAGGCGCCCTGACACGGCTACGCCCGGTGTTGATGACGGCCCTGGTGGCCAGCCTGGGCTTCGTGCCGATGGCCCTGGCCATTGGCACTGGCGCGGAGGTGCAGCGGCCCTTGGCCACCGTTGTCATTGGTGGCATCCTGTCGTCCACTGTCTTGACGCTGTTCGTTTTGCCACTCCTGTACCGCTGGGCACATCAGCGGGATGACAGGCCCCGTTCATGAAAGCTCTCACCGCCCCCGCACTCCAGGGCGGTTTGCTGGCCTTCATGGCCGCCGTCCTCTTTGGGATCAGCACGCCCCTGGTGCAGCGCATCGGTGCCAGCGTGGGGCCGTTCATGACCGCGGCGCTGCTCTATGCAGGGGCTGCGCTGGTTGGTGCCGTCTTGCGTCAATCCGCGCAGCGCGAGGCCGCTGTCCAGCGCCGTGACTGGGCCCGCATCGGCTGGATGGCCCTGTTCGGCGCAGGCCTGGGCCCGGTGGCACTGGCCTGGGGCCTGCAACACACCAGTGGGGCCAGTGCTTCGCTGCTGTTGACGCTCGAAGCTTTCTTCACCGCCTTGCTGGCACGCACGCTCTACGGCGAAGTCATGGACCGTCGGGTATGGGGTGCCATGGCCTTACTCTTGGCAGGAGGTATTGCCCTCGTCTTGGACCAGGGCACAGGTGGTGACGCTGGGCTCTTAGGGACTCTGGCCGTGCTGGCCGCCACCCTGGCATGGGCCATCGACAACACGCTGTCTCGGGCTGTGGCCGAGCGTGACCCCGCCCAGGTGGTGCTGGCCAAATCTACGATGGGGGCGATCTTGACGATGGGACTGTCGCTGTTACTGGGTGAGCCTCGGCCAAGTGTGCTGGCGATGCTCGGCTTGCTTCTCGTCGGCGCAACGGGCTATGGCCTGAGTCTGAGGTGTACCTGTTGGCACAGCGGGCATTTGGCGCCGCGCGCACAGGATCGGTGTTTGCCTTCGCGCCTTTCATGGGTGCATTGTTGGCCGTGGCCTTGGGTGAACGGTTTCTGAGTTGGGGAGTGCTGCTCGGTGGCGGTCTGATGCTGCTGGGGGTGCTGCTCCACCTGACCGAATCCCACGACCACGTTCATGTGCATGAGGCGCTGGTCCATGAGCATGCCCACGTTCACGACGACGGGCACCATGCGCACGTCCACGACCCCATGCCGGACGGGCCGCACAGCCATGTTCATGAACACGAGCCGGTGCGCCACGCGCATGCCCATGTGCCCGATGCGCACCACACCCACCGGCATTGACTGGGCGAGCCACCAGTGATGCCGACATACATCACTGGTGTTGCCCCTTGCGGACATGGGCTTAGCCGAATCGCCCTTGATGACCGACGCAACGCATACTGATCGAAATCGTTGGTCTGTCTTTCTTGTCCTTCTCCGCCTGGGGCTGACCTCATTCGGTGGCCCGGACCGGCAGCCATGGGGCGAAAGCCGACCTTCGATAGGCGGAGACGAGCGTCTGCAAACAGCCTTTAGCGGTCGGACACAACTATCTGTGTCCCGATCTCAGCCTAGCGATCCGACACCCAACGCAAAAAAAGCCAGCCCCTCCTAATGAGACGCTGGCTTCCTTGTTTACGACTTTGGAAGCGGTGCCCACGGCACCACTCTCCTAGGCAAGTTGTTTACGACTTTATTTGCGTGTTTACGACTTTAATTGCCAGAAACAATACCTGTTCTCGAAAAATAAAGTCGACAACTGTAAGCATAGCGAATCAAGGACTTGCAACGCTCCTCGGCGACCGAACGGTGAACACAAGTCGAAAACAAGATCAGCACAACGCCACATGTACCGTAGCAGGCAAGCAATTAAAGTCGAAAACAGTGCGATGTGGGCACCTGTACCCCCCTCAGCACTGTGACGGCTTCAGGTTGCTGCCACTGGGTACTTGCCCAAGCTAAGGCGCTACCCCAGCCAGGGCTAACAACCCATCATGGAAAGCTTTGGCGCGCACTCTTCTGAAACTGGGCCAACATCGGCTTGACGGTTAACGGCTGTGTTGACCAGCCTGCCAAGTAACCAGGAAGTGGCACATAAGTAGCCCGTCGAAATGCTGGTCGGCGGGTGAGCCGATCCAAGCCCCGACACATGTACAAATTGATGCGAAGCCGGCACAATTCTTTCCACGCCTGCAATGTTTGCCGCAGAAGAAGATAACTAACCGCAAGGCTCAAATGCCAATCGTACTGTCTCGTCACGACATTGATCAATCCCTGCCAAAAACCGCCAAAGGGTTAAGCCAGTATTTATGGCTGCAGGAACAGGTAGCAAATGGCGGCAAATTTCATGAAGCCATTGAGTTCAGGCGACGCTACAACCACTTTTACCGCGTGCGCCGTGGCGCAGATTGGCAAAAAGAGTACTATGCACTCATGGCTCAGGCGAAAGAGCGAGGCCTCACATTCGAGGGTGTACTTAGCGCTCTTCACCAAGCAACGTCTAGGGTCGAGGCCTCATTCGCTAGCAAGCTATATGCGACCATCAATCCTTCTGCGCCTGTCATCGACTCCGTAGTGCTCGAGCATGTCGGGCTCAAGCTTCCATCCGCAACGACGAAAGATCGCGTCGCCGCGGTTTGCTTGATCCACAACGAACTCGCAGCGCAGTTTCGGGACTACCTCCAGACTGACACTGGGATGTACTTAGTCGACAAGTTCAAAGAGATGCCTGATTAGAAACCTGCCTCAGCGAGGCTCACCCCATGAGCTTGTGACTCACTAATCTGTGGTCTTCTTACAGTGGGGTGAGCACCATGGCCTTCAACCAGATTCAGTTCCAGCACGGCATGTCGATTCCGGAATTCCTTCGTAGCTTTGGCACCGAGGCACAGTGCGCCGAAGCGATCAAGGCCGCGCGCTGGCCTGAGGGATTTCGCTGTCCGCGCTGCTCCAGCAGTGATCACTATGTGGTCGGCCACGGTGTCCGTAAGCTCTTCCAGTGCAATGGCTGTCGGCATCAGACCTCCCTGACCGCAGGCAGTCTCATGGCACACACCAAACTGCCCCTGACGACCTGGTTCTTGGCCATCTACCTCATCAGTCAGGCCAAAACCGGCCTGTCTGCCCTGGCGCTCAAGCGTCAGCTTGGCGTGAGCTATCCCACTGCCTGGCTGTTGCATCAGAAGATCAACCGGGCCATGGCCTCGCAAGACGCCACCCACCAACTCAGCGGCACGGTGCAACTCGATGACGCTTACCTCGGAGGCGAGCGCACAGGCGGCAAAGTCGGTCGGGGCTCCGAGAACAAGGTCCCCTTTGTCGCGGCTGTCTCGGTCAATGATCACGGGCATCCGATGTTCATCAAGCTCAATGTGGTCAGAGGGTTCACCTCTGAAGCGATCAGCAAGTGGGCCAAGTCCAATCTGGCACCGGGCACCAGCGTGCACAGCGATGGTTTGGCCTGCTTCAGTGCGGTGGCCGATGCCGGTTGCCTTCACCTCCCGATGGTGGTCGGCTCCCTCAAGCCGCGCGACCTGCCCAGCTTCAAGTGGGTCAACACCGTGCTGGGCAATCTCAAGACCACGTTGGCCGGAGCCTTCCATGCCCTGAACTACCGCAAGTACGCCGAGCACTACCTTGCTGGCTTCGCCTACAGGTTCAACCGCCGCTTCGATCTGCGTGGTCTGGTCGCAAGTCTCATCGTCGACGTCGTGAGAGCAAAGCCCATCAAGGAA